>JAGXSZ010000037.1 GCA_018333515.1 Actinomycetota bacterium | reverse complement strand
ACCGAATAGTAGTAGAGGGTGTGCTGGCCTTCCGGTGCGGTAAATGAGCCCGAATATGTCGTCCATGAGCCGGTGGTCGAACCCCACTGGTAGTAGGTGGTCCCGGCTTCGTTGCGCGTCAAGGTAATGGACGGGACGGTCTTAAACCAGCCGTTGGCGCCATCGGGAGACGCCGGGTTGCTTGAGATGGTCGTCGTCGGCGGTTTTGTGTCTATGATGAAGGGGCCGATGGTAACGGTGCTTGTCCAGTGACCGGCCATATCCTTAGTTCTCAAATGAAAGTACCAGCTGCCGTCTGAGAGCGCCAGGCTCGTCGTGGAGGTGGTAGTCCCAAGCAAATCCACGGTCTGATCCGGGACGGTCGTTGACGACTTGCTCCACTCGACGGAGAAGCCGGCGAGCCCGCTGACGGCATCGGCGGCACCACTAATAGCTATATCGACTGTGGTATCGGTCGATATAGCGCTCACGGTGTGGCTCGGGCTGCTCAACGACGGGTTGGTCGGCAACCCCGAGTCGACCTTAAACGCCTGGCTCTTGACCGACTCGACATTACCCGAGGTGTCTACTGAGTAGTAGTAGAGGGTATTCTCGCCCTCGATCGCTGTAAAGCTGCCACTGTAGGTCGTCCAAGGGCCGGTGGCCGAGTTCCATGAATAGTAGGTGGTGCCCGGCTCATCAGCGGTCAAGGTGATAGACGGTGCGGTTTTGAACCAGCCGTTCTCGCCGTCGGCGCTTACCGGGTTAGTCCCCAGTGTGGTGGTCGGCGCAATCTCGTCCGCCACTACGCAATTATAGACGCCGCCGCCCTCGGTGCCGGCAAAGAGCGTCCGGTCGAGGCAATAGCAAGGCAGATTTTCAAGTGAGAGCACCAGCAAATGCATAAGCCCCTTGTTTATCTTTTTCCAGGAGGCTCCGTCGTCGCTCGACTTAAAGACGCCGTCGCCGTCGGTGCCGGCTACGACGGTAAAGCCCTTGTTCGGAAAATTCGTCGTCAGGGTGATCGCAAGGATTTTTGTGCTTGTAAGACCATTGTTAGCCTGGCTCCACGAACCGCCGGCGTTGATCGATTTATAGACGCCGCCGCCGTTGGTGGAGACAAAAATCATCGCGTTTACTGAAAACTCCGGCGAGATCGCGATGTCGGTGATGAAAAAGTTATCGATGCCGGTGTTTATTTGGGACCAGGTCGAACCCCGGTCTATCGACTTGAAGACACCGCCGGCGTTGGTGCCGGCGAATAATGTGTTATCGTTAGCGAAGTTAGGCGAGATCGCGAGCGCGCGGACATCGGTGTTGGTAAGGTTGCTGTTGACCGGCGCCCAGGTTGCCCCGGCG
The DNA here is from genome assembly GCA_018333515.1 of Actinomycetota bacterium. Classification (NCBI taxonomy): domain Bacteria; kingdom Bacillati; phylum Actinomycetota; species Actinomycetota bacterium. The sequence goes on along the minus strand of JAGXSZ010000037.1, from coordinate 26,911 downwards.
TCGGTCGTTCTAAAGACGCCGCCGGCCGTGCCGGCGAAGAGCGTCCTGTCGTTGACAAAATCCTTTGAAATGGCCAGCGAGCGGACATCGGTGTTGCTAAGGCCGGTGTTGACCGGCGCCCAAAGGTCGCCGGAATTGGTCGACTTGAAGACGCCGCCGTTGGTGCCGGCGAAGACCGTTTTATCGGTTTGAAAGCCTGTAGACATGGTGATTGAGCGGACATTGGTGCTGGTGAGGCCGTTATTGATGAGCGTCCAGTCTTTTCCTTTGTTGACCGACCTGTAGACACCGAAGGGTGTGCCGGCGAAAATCGTGCTGTCGTTGTCGAAATGGGGCGATAGCGGCACTGCGTTGACGTTGCTGTTAACAGGGCCGTTCTGCGTCCACAATTCTTCGGCAAAAGCCGTCGCGGAAAAGAATAAGACCAAGCTCAGCGCAAGCGCCGGCATGACCAAAAATTTGCTAACACACCATCGTCTCATTTTGTTTTTGCTAAGCATCATTTCAGCACCTTAATCTTTTGCTTGATTTCCTCCAGATCGATACCGAACGGTTTCATATTGACGACCGCCTCGTACTCGGCTTTGGCCTTGGCGTGTTCTCCGTTTATTACGTAAAGGTCGCCAAGAGCGATACGGGCGGCTACAAACTCCTTGTTAAGCTTGACCGCATCCTCAAGCGACTTGATAGCGTTCGCGATATCGGCTTTGGATTTATATATGATTGCGATATTATAAAGAGCCTCGGGCTGCTTAGGGTCGGCTTCTATCGAGGCTTTGTACTCGGCTAAAGCTTTGTCGAGTTCCCCTTTTGCTTCGTAGCTCTGCCCTAGGTTCAAATGCGTCTTCGCGTCTCCCGGTGCCAGCTCCTTGGCTTTCTCGAGTTCGGTTACGGCTTCGTCGAACTTTCCTTCGGAATAGGCGCTCGCGCCCGTCGTATAAGCTTTTTCTTGCGCTTCTTGCAGCTGTTTTTCCCTTATATTCATTCCCAACGCGGCCCCGCCTACCAGGACGATTACCGCGCCGATTATCGATACGACCTTTTTGTTGTCAATGAGAAACTTTTTCAAAGAACCCGTGTTCGCTTCCAAACCAATCACCTTTCTAAACAAAAAAACGACCCAAAAAGGGTCGGTTTCGCTAATTGCTCCCTCTAACTAGTAAGCGACCAGGTTTAAAGTTAGAGATCATCGCTTCCCCTCAAGCGAACTCAGCTATTGTTGTGGTGTAGGGTATGATATTAGCTACCTATTTGATTATTAACCTGCTAGGTCAATCACGAAGTGCTTACTCGATACTATAGCAATAATCTGGTAACGCGTCAACAAAATAACTCGGACTTGTAAAAATAATCACGAACATATTTTTGGGTCTTTTGGCCGCGTTTGGTATATGCCGCCGGTGTATGCCGCATACCGGCAGGGATAATTTCTAAATCAAGAGATGAATCAAGAGATTATAGTAAAATGTGTAGCTGTTGTGTGGGGGAGAATGTATAATGCTAAAGAAATTGGGGTAAGTAATGTTGCGGTCGAAAGCCGCCTAACAGAGCAGCTAGGCCGCAGCCTTAAAAACGAGAGGAGACTAAAGATGAAGAAACCTGTTATCGACCATGACGAGTGCATCGGCGACGGTATTTGCTCGGACCTCTGCCCCGAGGTCTTCGAGATGCGCGACGACGGGCTTGCCTATGTCATCGATGAGAACCCGGATGAACCGCTCCACGATAAGGTCGATGAAGCGATTGAAGAATGTCCGACGGGGGCTATATCCTGGGCCGAGGAGTAGGTTGGCTGCGAGAGACAAAAATAACGCCAAGGGCTAGGGATAGGCAACTGTCAGCGCCTTGCCCCTGCTAGCCATTGCCGGCCAGCACGTCGGCTATTCGCTCGCTGGCGTGGCCGTCGCCATACGGATTGGCGGCACACGCCATTTTTTCATATTCCCCGCTATTATTTAGTAAAAGTAGCGCTGAATTGACTATTTGTTGCGTGTCACGCCCTACGATGCGCACCGTGCCGGCCTCCACCCCTTCGGGGCGCTCGGTCACCTCGCGAAGGACCAGGACGGGTTTTCCGAGCGACGGGGCCTCTTCTTGGATGCCGCCGGAATCGGTGAGAATCAGGTACGCCTTATTTATCAGCTGCACGAACGGCTCGTAATCGAGCGGCTCGATGAGGTGGACGCGCTGGACATCCCCCAAAATCTCGCTTGCCGTCCGCCCTACGACCGGATTTAAGTGGACCGAGAAGACGACTTCGACGTCGTCGACCGCCTCGACGATTTCTTTGACAGCCCGGCAGATTTGACGGAGCGGCTCGCCCCAGTTCTCGCGCCGGTGGGCCGTGACTAAAATGATACGCTTGTTCGCGAAATCGACGGGCTTGAGGTCGGGCTGCGCGAACGCATAGTCCGGCTTGACCGTCTGCACGAGCGCGTCGATTACGGTATTGCCGGTGACATGAATGCTCGCCTCGGAGACGCCGGCGTTGAGCAGATTTTCTTTGGCCGTCTCGGTCGGCGCGAAGTGGTAATCGGCGATGACGGTCGTGAGCGAGCGGTTTATCTCCTCGGGGAACGGATGGTACTTGTCGAAACTGCGAAGCCCGGCCTCGACATGGCCGACCTTTATTTTAAAGTAGAACGAGGCGAGCGCCGCGACAAAGGTCGTCGTCGTGTCGCCCTGGACCAGCAAGACGTCGGGTTTCTCCCGCTCGAGAACGGGCTTCAGCCCCAAGAGAGCCCTCGTCGTAATATCGAAAAGGTCTTGCCCGGGCTCCATTATATCGAGGTCGTAATCGGGCCGGATGTCGAAGAGGTTGAGCACCTGGTCGAGCATCTCCCGGTGCTGGGCGGTGACCGCGACGACCGATTTGAGCTTATCGGGCCGGCGCTCGAGTTCTTTTATGACCGGCGCCATCTTAATCGCCTCGGGACGCGTCCCGAAAACGGATAATATCTTTAACATATGTCAATATCCTTTGTGAGAAACCGTCACCGTTTACCTGTCTCTAAAGAAAGCGGCGGTTCGCTCTAAGCCGCGCTCGATTGAGACCTCGGCTTTCCAACCGAGTACCTCAAAGACATGCGCGTCGTCGAGGTAGGTCTTCTCCAGCTCGCCGTGGCGGGGCGGGTAGTTGACCGCGCCTTTACCGTAACCAAGGACCTCTTTGAGTATGGCAAAGAGCGCGTTGACGGAGGTCCCTTTTCCGGTGCCGATATTGACGCGCTCGCCATCGCCTTTCTCCAGCGCCAAGAGATTGGCCTCGACGACATCGCCGACGTAGACGTAGTCCCGAAGTTGCTCGCCGGTACCGAATATTTTTACCTCTCTATCGCTCAACATCGACTCGCAGAATATGGCGATGACCCCGGCTTCACCGTGTGGGTCCTGGCGCGGTCCGTAGATGTTTCCATAGCGCAGCGCGATATAGTTTAAGCCGTGGAGCGCACGGTAGCAGCTGAGATAGAACTCGCCGGCGACCTTCGCCGCCCCATATGGGGCGAGCGGGTCGAGCGCGGTCTTCTCATCCGCCGGCAAAACTTGCGGCTCACCGTAGACGGCGCCGCCGGATGACGCGAAGATGACTTTTTCGACCCCGTGCTTTACCGATGCCTGCAGGAGACCCAACATGCCGACTATGTTGACGTTGGCGTCGAAGACGGGGTCGTCGACGGACTTTCGCACATCGATCTGCGCGGCGTGATGGTTGAGGATCTCGGGCTTTTCTTTCGCGAAGACCAGGTCGAGTTCGGGAGAGCGGATATCCATCTTGTACAGCCTTGCCCTGGGGTTTACGTTCTCCTCTTTACCGCTCGACATGTTATCGATGATAGAGACCTCATGGCCCGCTTCGATATAGGCGTCTACTATGTTCGAGCCGATAAAGCCGGCCCCTCCGGTTACTAAGATACGCAATCGACACCATCCTTTTTTTGCCCGTTATCTAAAATGCTAGAGTAACATATGACAATTATGCCTTATGGATTATTCTTTACGGAGTAGCTCCTGGAGGTAAGCCCGAAGCTCCTCCCCTATCTCCTCGTTGATCAGCGCCAATTCGACGGTCGCTTTTATCCAGCTCAGCTTGTTTCCGATATCGTAGCGGGGGCCGGTCGCCTCAAGGGCGTATATCTCTTCGCGCTCAAGCAGAAGCCTTAAGGCATCGGTGAGCTGCACTTCGCCGCCGAGGCCGGGCTCGGTTATCTCGAGGCAGTCGAAGATAGCCGGGGTGAGCACGTAGCGCCCGAGAACGGCCAGGTTCGAAGGCGCTTGCTCGGGGGAAGGTTTCTCGACGAGGTCGACGATGCGATAGAGGCCGTCGTCTACCTGTTCCCCCTTGATGACGCCGTACCGGCGCACCTCTTCAAGCGGCACCGGCTCGACCGCGATGACGGACGCGCCGTATCTTTCGTGGATGCCGATTAAATCCTTGGTGCAAGGGCTATCGCTCAAAGTTATAATATCGCCCAAAAGGACCGCGAACGGGTTCGCCCCGATGTGCTTCTTGGCGCAGAGTACCGCGTGGCCCAAGCCGGCTGCGACTTTTTGGCGGATATAGTGGATGTCCGCGAGTTTTGCTATGTTCTCAAGCTCGGCAAGGAGCGCGTGGTCGTTCTTCTTCTTCAATTCGGCTTCGAGTTCGAAGGAGCGATCGAAGTGGTCCTCGATGGCGCGTTTGCCGCGTCCGGTGATTATCAGGACATCGTCTATCCCCGAGGCGACCGCCTCTTCGACGACGTATTGGATGGTGGGCTTGTCGACCACGGGAACCATCTCTTTCGGTTGACTCTTGGTGATCGGCAGAAAGCGCGTGCCCAGACCCGCGGCGGGTATAACGGCTTTGGTTATGCTTCTATAAGCCGGCTTGCCGGTGTTATCCATCTTAAGACTGCTCCTTTTGCCGGTGTCTCTTATCACAAGAAACTTTTATCACAAGAAACTTTTAATGTAGGAAGCTCTTATTGTGGGAAGCTCTTATTGTGGGAAGCTCTTATTGTGGGAAGCTCTTTGCCTTGCGCCCCATCAGGCCATGCAACTTCTAGAATATAATATCTTTGAAGTAAATGCGATACTAGATGCCGGCTCGTCAACTTTAGATGCGCCGGGCTTTGGTGGTAAACTAATGATATGTATCACTCATAAGAATAACTCGAGACTGAAACGGGGATTGATCATGTATGACTATCTAGTCGTCGGCTGCGGTATCGTCGGCTTAACCATCGCAATCGAAATCAAGAAGACTCGCGGTGGGTCGATTTGCGTTATAGACAAAGAAGGCGCGCTCGGCGCGCATGCCAGTGGGCGCAACAGCGGCGTTCTCCACGCCGGTATCTACTACAAACCAGGCACGCTCAAAGCCAAGCTCAGCGTCGAAGGCAATCGGACGATGCGAGAATACTGCGACATGAAAAACATAGCGCAAGTAAAAGGCAAGGTAATCGTGACCAAGAGCGCGTCCGAGATAGAGGCGCTGCGAGAACTGGAACGACGCGCGCTCGCCAACGGCGCGCAGGTCACGATGGTCGACGAAGAAGCGCTCAAAGAGATCGAGCCTTACGCCTCGACAACGGGCTTTGCCCTCTACTCGCCCAACACCGTCACCGTCGACCCGATGGAGGTCTTGGAAAAGCTCCTTGAGGACGCTAGGGCTCTCGGTATCGAAGTGCGGTTCGGTGTCAAGATGACGGGCGTCGACGACAGGCACACGGCGGACGCGGAGGGCTTAAAATTGCGTTTCGGCACGCTCATCAACGCGGCCGGCGCTTATTCGGACAAAATCGCGCACATGTACAACGTCGGGCGCCAATATGTGATGATCCCGTACAAAGGCCTCTACTACCGGCTCAAAGACGAGCATGCGCATATGGTTCGCTCGAATATCTACCCCGTCCCGGATATCCGCTTCCCTTTTCTCGGCGTCCACTTCACCCGCACCCCAAAGGGCATCGTCAAGATAGGGCCGACGGCGATACCCGCGCTGAGCAAAGAAAATTACGGCTTCTTCGACCATATCAAGAAGGATGAGTTGGTCAGCGCGTTGAAATGTAATGCGAGAAAGCTCGTCAGCGATAAGAACTACTTGCTTTTGGGCATTAAGGAAATGAGTAAGTACGTGCCGCACCTGTTCTTCAAGGAAGCGAAGGAGCTGCTGCCGGCGCTGGAATACTCGTACATCGAGACTTATCCGAACACCGGCATACGGGCGCAGCTTTTCGACACATCCGAGCAGGAGCTTGCGACCGACTTTGTCGTCGAGACGCACGAGAATTCGATACATATTCTAAACGCGGTATCACCGGCATTCACGTCATCGTTCGCGTTTGCCGAATATGTAGTGGGACTTATCGAATAATATCCATCGAATAATGACCGAGACCGAACGAGTGTGGACAAGAATACGGAGGGGTGGATTTGCGAAACCTTGAGACAATCTCTGGACTGCCGTTAAAGCTCGCCGGGACGAGCCTGGTTTTTGAGGACGGCTTGCCGGTGGTCGAGCCGGACGTCCGTCACCTGGAAGACTTCAAAAAGGTGCTTGCCCCGAACTCTACATTGAGGGGCCCCGAGGACGCCTATTTCATGTATCGCGATATCGGCTGGGATAAAGACAAGGAACTCTTCCGGCGCTATAACTACCGCTACGACATCACGGTTATACAGGCCGGTGTCGTCGGGCGCGAACTGGTAAAAACGGTCGGGCACTATCACCCGCCGGTTCCGGGGAACGACATCACCTTCCCCGAGGTCTACGAAGTCGTAAGCGGGCGGGCGCACTACATCTGCCAGAAAGTAGAAGGCAACAAGGTGCTCGATATGTTCGTCGTCGAGGCGTTGCCCGGGCAGAAGGTCGTCATCCCGCCGGGCTACGGCCACATCACAATCAATCCCGAAAACGAGCCGCTGGTGATGAGCAACGTTACCGCCGATGGTTTCAAGTCGATTTATACGCCGCTCGAAGAGGCGGGCGGGGCGGCCTTTTACGAGCTGGAGGACTTCAGCTGGGAGAAGAACGCTAACTATGAGATTGCGGGTGATCCGCAATGGGCTCGCGCCAACGAGATTCCCGACTTCGGCTTGACGGAGGCGGTTCCGCTATACGTCGCGATAACGCAAAACCCCGAGAAATTCGACTACTTGGTAAACCCAAAAGCTTACGCCGAGACCTTTGCCGGAGCGATTAAGCTGACCGGGAGCCTTCTGGGATAACATTTTTTCATTAGAAGAACGCTTTAGCGCCCGGCTAGATATGGCCGGGCGCTTTTTTCTTAGCTGAACTGTTTTTATTGCGTCTAAGTAATGTTGCCAGCTATATTTGATTTTTATAGCGTTCTGCAGCGTTCGCCCTGTACCTTGTGCTTGTCTCGGGACTTTAGCCCTAATTGCACGCTTTCTACCAGACCTAAAGGCTGAGCTACGGATTACAGCGACTTCAGCGCCGTGCGGGCCGCTTCGATGGTGCGGTCAATGTCATCTTCGGTATGCGCGGCCGAGACGAAGGCCGCCTCGAATTGCGAGGGCGCCAGGTTTATCCCCTGCTCGAGCATCGACTTGAAGTACGCTCCAAAGCGCGCGGTATCGGACTTCTTGGCGCTCTGGTAGTCGAAGACCGGCTCGTCGGTGAAGAACATGCAACTGAGCGAGCCTACTCTGGTAAACTGCGCCGCGACGCCGGCTTCCGCGGCGGCTGATTTTAGGCCGTCGCTAAAGCGCGCGCCCATCTTGTCGAGCCGCTCGTAGACGGCCGGGTTCTTGAGTATGTTGAGTAGCGCGAGCCCCGCGGTCATCGCTATGGGGTTGCCGGAGAGCGTACCCGCCTGGTAGACCGCCCCTACCGGAGCGATCGCGTCCATGATGTCGGCGCGCCCGCCGAAAGCGCCGACCGGGAAGCCGCCGCCGATTATCTTGCCCAGACAAGTGAGGTCGGGCACTACATCGTAATATTGCTGCGCGCCGCCGTAGGCTACGCGAAATCCGGTTATGACCTCGTCGAAAATCAAGACCACACCGTGTTCTTGAGTGATTTCGCGGAGGCCTTGCAGAAAACCGTCTTTTGGCGGGATGACCCCCGCGTTGCCGGCGATAGGCTCGATGATGACCGCCGCGATATCTTCGTGCTTCTCGCGGATGAGCGCCTCGACCGCCGCCAGGTCGTTGTAGGGCAAGTTGATGGTATCTTGCGCGGCGCCCTTGGTGACGCCGGGGCTGTCGGGCAGCCCGAGCGTGGTCACGCCCGAGCCCGCCTGTACCAACAAGCTGTCGGAATGGCCGTGATAGCACCCTTCGAACTTGACGAACTTGCTCCGCCCGGTAAAACCACGGGCGAGGCGTATCGCGCTCATGGTCGCCTCGGTGCCCGAGCTGACCATCCTCACCTTTTCAATCGACGGCACGGCGTCGACGACGGCTTCGGCCATCTCCACTTCGAGTTCGGTCGGCGCGCCGAAGCTGGTGCCGTTTTCGAGCGCGACGCGCACCGCCGCGTTTATCTCTTCGTTGGCGTGCCCGAGAATCATCGGACCCCACGACGCGACATAATCGATATACTCGTTGCCGTCGGCATCGTAAATCTTGGAACCCTTTGCTTTCGAGATGAAAAGCGGGTTCAAGCCGACCGATTTGAATGCGCGAACCGGGCTGTTTACGCCTCCCGGGATGACTTGCCGGGCTTGTTCGAAGAGTTCTTGCGACCTGGATATGTTCATAGCCTACCTCCGTTAATCGTAATAAATTAATGGACAATTGTTTATTATATCTGAACATTATTTTGTTCATTATATTATAACATAGCTGCTGGATAACGGATGTCGCAATAATCCCAAGCTTTGGCGGCTTGGGATTACACTGATAACCATTATCAATTAATTAACGTTAATTATATATTAACAACCCGGCGCGCCACAGCCCGACCCGGTCGCCGCCGCTCGCTTGCCCGCCTTCGGCTCGTAGACACAGTACGGCTCCTCGGCGAGGTAGTCGCCGGTGACCTCGAAGGCACGCGCGCGGCAACCGCCGCAGACCCGCTTGAACTCGCAGATACCGCACTTGCCTTTCAATTTATCGTAATCGCGCAAGTCGGTGAAGAGCGGTGAGGTCTCCCATATTTCCTTGAAAGACCGCTCTTTTACATTGCCGGCGGCTTTCTCGAAGTAGCCGCACGGTTGAACCTGCCCGACATGGCTTATAAAGCAGAACCCGATACCGCCGAGGCAACCCCTCGTCATCGTCTCAAGGCCGCGTGAGGCGTGCGGGTGCCCGGCCATCATCTTCGAGGCTTTCTCGCCGTCTTCCTTCGCCCGCTGGTGCATTATCCTGAAATAGTGCGGCGCGTCGGTCGGTTTGAAGAAGATATCTTTTTCTGCTTTTTGCATATCGTAGACCCAATTTAGGGTGCGCTCGTAATCTTCGGGCGGGAGTTCCTGCTCTTCGAGGTCTTTGCCGCGTCCCGTCGGAACGAGCAGGAACGGATGGAAAGCGACCGCGCCGACCTCTTTCGAGAATTTCAGAAGGTCGTCGAGGTAATCGACATTGAGTTTGGTGATAGTCGAGTTTATCTGTACCTCGACGCCGGCTTCCCGGGCTATTTTGATGCCCCTTACCGCCTGCTCGAACGCACCGGTAAGGCCCCTGAACTCGTCGTGTTTCTCGGCGGTCGGGAAATCGATGCTCACGCTCATCCTGGGGATGCCGACCTCTTTTAGCTTAGCGGCGATTTCCGGGGTCATAAGCGTGGCATTCGTTCCAAGCACCATGCGAAGCCCGATTTCTCGCCCATACTTCGCTATCTCGTAGAAATCAGGGCGTTCCAGCGGCTCGCCGCCGGTCAGAATTATAATCGGGTTGCTAAACGATTTTATATTATCTAGAAGCGCTTTCGCCTCGTCGGTGGTGAGTTCTCCCTCGTATTGTCCGTGCAGCGCGGATGCGCGGCAATGGACACACGCCAGATTGCAGCTTCGCGTAATCTCCCAAGCGATCATCCTCGGTGGGGGCGCCGCCCCTTTTAACTCATTTATCTCGGCTTTTGCCATCTCATGGTGACTCACAAGAACCTCCGGTATGTTACTGATAGGCTACCCGAGCCCATCTCTTCTATTATATACCAAATATTGCCAGCACGCTCCTAGTCGCTACATACGCATTGGCCGGTACGCCGTCACACATGCATAAAACCGGCATATGTCATTCTGAAGGAGCCAGAGGCGACTGAAGAATCTCTCTGTGCTAACACAACGCTTAGCTTAAGAGATCCCTCGGCTTCGCTCGGGATGATAGCACATAAAACTAAAAATTAAAGACCTGACCCCTTTTGCTTCAGCCAGCGTGCGGCGTCCTTGGCGTGATATGTGATGATGATGTCGGCGCCGGCGCGCTTGATGCCGGTAAGAATCTCAAGGGCGACCTTCTGCTCGTCTATCCACCCTTTTTCAGCCGCCGCTTTTACCATCGAAAACTCGCCGCTGACGTTATAAGCGGCGGTCGGGTAGCCGAATTCCTTCTTAATCATATATATCAAATCAAGGCAGCTCAAGGCCGGTTTTACCATGACGATGTCGGCGCCTTCCTCGATGTCGAGCGCGGTCTCGCGCAACGCCTCGAGGCTGTTGGCCGCGTCCATCTGGTACGATTTGCGGTCGCCGAACCGCGGGGTAGATTCCGCCGCTTCCCTGAACGGCCCGTAAAACGCCGAGGCCTGCTTCGCCGAATACGCCATAATCGGGATATTGTCGAAGCGGTTCGCGTCTAGCCCCGCGCGGATAGCGCTTACGCGACCATCCATCATGTCGGACGGCGCGACCATATCGGCACCCGCCTCCGCATGGGAGACAGCCATCTTGGCTAAGAGTTCGAGTGTGATGTCGTTTAAGATCTCGCCCTCGCGCACGATTCCGCAATGGCCGTGGCTGGTAAACTCGCAGAGGCAAACATCGGTCACTACCAATAGACCGGGAACCTCTTTTTTGATGGCGCGAATCGCTTGCTGGACTATGCCGTCGTCGTCATAGGCGCCCGAGCCCGCCTCGTCCTTCGACTCGGGTATACCGAAGAGAATGACCGCCGGTATCCCGAGGTCGCGCACCTCTCTCGCCTCTTCGACGATGAGTTCGACCGACATCTGGTAATTGCCGGGCATCGAGGATATCTCTTTTTTGAAACCCTCACCCGTGGCGACGAAGAGCGGGTAGATGAAATCATCCACACTCAAAGAGGTCTCCCGTATCATACGTCGCAGGTTTTCATTGGCGCGCAGTCTGCGCGGCCGGTAAGCTGGAAAATTCATGCGCCATCATTCCCTCTATTCGATATACTCACTAAAATCCTTTTAAATGTTCGCGGGCGCCTTGGCCCCCGCGTGCTCGACGATGGCCTCGACCAAACCGGGAACAGTATATTCGCCGGCGATAATATCGACGTTGAGGCCGAGTTTTTTAACCGCGTCCGCCGTGACGGGGCCGATGACCGCGATAGCGAGACCGTCGATGAGTCGGTGTAAATCGGGTCCGACGAGTTTCGCGAAGTTGTCGATGGTCGACGGGCTGGTAAAGGTCGCGATGTCGATTGCGCCTTTGCTCAGCAGCTCTTTGATTCGCAAGGCCGCGTCGTCGTCGAGGACCGTCTGGTATGCTTCGGCCACATCGACCTCGGCGCCCATCTTCCTTAAGGTGTCCGGCAATATACTTCGCGCGACTTTGGCGCGCGGGATGAGAAAGCTCTTGCCCTCGACGCCTTCGAGTTCGAACTCATCAATCAGACCCTCGGCGACAAATTCTTTCGGCGTGATTTCTATGTTCATCAAAAGCCTCTTGACTGCCCGCGCGGTCGCCGGGCCGATGACCGCTATCTTGGAGCCGGCTAAAATCCGTATGTCTTTGCCGAGCCGCTTCATCCGCTCGATGAAATACTCGACGCCGTTGGCGCTGGTAAAAATAATCCAGTCATATCCGGGTCCGCTCTCCAGACGTTCCAGGGCGCGGTCGACCCCATCGAAGCTATCGGGACCCGCTATCTTGATTGTCGGTATCTCGACTACTTGGCCGCCGAGGTCGGCAAGGAAGTCGGTGAACGCGCCGGCCTGCTCTTTCGCCCTGGTCACCAAGATCCGCTTTCCAAAGAGCGGTTTCTTCTCGTACCAACAGAGCTTCTCGCGCAGGCTGACCACCTCGCCGACGATGATGATACACGGGGCTTTGAGTTCGACCTCGGTAACCCTTTGGACGATGTCGGCGAGCGTGCCGATGACCGTCTGTTGCTGGGGGGTCGTCCCCCACCTGATGACGGCGACCGGCGTCTGGTCGCTGCGCCCGTTGGCCGTGAGTTGCTCGACGATTTTGGGGAGATTGCGCATCCCCATGTAAAAGATTATGGTGCCGATGCCGACGAGGCTCTTCCAGTCGATATCGGTATTAGGCTTTAACGGGTCTTCGTGGCCGGTCACATACGCGACCGTCGAGGTCATCCCGCGATGGGTCACCGGGATGCCGGCGTACGCGGGCACCGCGTTGCCCGAGGAGACCCCCGGCACGAACTCGAAGTCGATACCGTTTTCAAAGAGTGTAAGCGCCTCTTCGCCCCCGCGCCCGAAGATGAGCGGGTCGCCGCCTTTTAAGCGCGTAACTATTTTGTCCTCTTTCGCTTGGTCGACGAGTATCTGGTTGATATCGCTCTGCTTGACGGAGTGCTTGCCCTCGGCCTTGCCGACGTATATATACTCGACACCGGGTTTTGCGTGCTCGAACAAGAGGTTGGTCGCCAGGCGATCGTAGATCAGCACGTCGGCCCGGGCGATGCATTCAAGCCCGCGAAGGGTTATTAGTTTCGGGTCGCCGGGCCCCGCCCCGACTAAAAAGACTTTGCCTGCCATATTCTTACGCGTTCCTCGCTTCTTTATACCTTTATATATAGTGTATAGGGACGTCCCCCTCGGAGAGGAACGTCCCCGTTTGTTACCCGTTTGTGTGGCTGGGGTTCGGAACGACTTGCGCTTGGGCGCGCACCTCGGCGAGAATCTCATCCGCTCCCATGCCCCGGAGCGTGTTGGCCAGCTCGACTCCGAGCGCTTCCGCGTCGGCCGGGTCGCCGGAGATGACATCTCTAATCATCTTCTTGCCGTCTAAGCTCGCGACCATGCCGTCGAGTTTGAGCTTTCCGCCGTCGATTACTCCGAGCGCGCCGATAGGGATTTGACAGCCGCCTTCGAGTTCGCGCAGGAGCGCGCGCTCGGCGATGACCGCCGCCCGCGTATCCGCGTCTTCGAGATGGCGCATGAGTTCTCTCATCTCCTCGTCGTCGTCTCGAATCTCCACGGCGATAGCGCCCTGGCCAACCGCCGACAACATAACCTCGGTTGCGATGCGCTCGGTTATCCCTTCGTTCCAACCCATCCTGTCGAGACCGGCCGCCGCCAGGATAATCGCGTCGTATTCGCCGTCTTCCATCTTGCTTAGCCTGGTATCGAGGTTGCCGCGAATATCTTTTATCCGCAAATCGGGCCGGCGGTTGAGCACCTGGGCGATACGCCGCAAGCTGCTCGTCCCCACAATAGACCCGGCGGGCAGCTCATCGAGGCTCTTGTCGTCTCGGGCGATGAGGACATCGCGGGAGTCGACGCGTTTCAAAAACGCGCCGAGCACAAGCCCTTCGGGAATCTGCGTCGGCACATCTTTGCTGCTGTGCACCGCCAGGTCGGCCTCGCACTCCAGAAGGGCCGTCTCTATTTCTTTAACAAAAAGACCCTTATCGCCGATTTTCGATAGGGGCGCGTCCAGAATCTTGTCACCCTGGGTCTTGATTATCTTCAACTCGATATCGACGCCGGCCTTCTCTTTAAGTGTCGCGGCAACGTGATTCGATTGCCAAAGGGCCAGCTTGCTCCCACGGGTTCCCAGAATGTATCTGTTGTTTTTCGCCATTTAACCACCTATCTTCAAGCTAAGACTCAGACTATATTGTGCCGTCGGCTGGACGCGCATCAACCGTCAACTCCGCTTTAGTTCCGCCTTCGCCATAAAACCGGGCGAGTCGTCTTGTTCCTCTTCCTCTTCCAGGTCGAACAATAAGCGGAAGGAATCGACATATTGATAACCGTCTTTTCGATTAGAGTATTCTTTGGTCTTCACAATCGGTTTGTGGAGAATCTTGTTGACTATCGCGCAGGTCATCGCGTTGAGCGTATTGATTTCCGACTCGGTCAAGTTGGGCAGTTTGCGCAGGTGCTTCTCGAGTTCCTGTTTCCTGATTAATTCGGCGTGCTGCCTGAGGCTCGCAATCGCCGGCGCCACCTCGAGGGTGCTCAACCACGCGCTAAAGTGGCCCACCTCGTTATCGACAATCGCCTCGGCGATTTCGGCGGCCTTTTTCCGCTCTTCCAGGTTGGTCTGGACGACGGAATCAAGGTCGTCGATATCGTAGGCGAAGACGTTATAGATATTGGCGACTTCGGGGTCGATATCGCGCGGCACCGCTATATCGATAAAGAATATCGGCTTGTTCTTGCGTTTGTGCATTACCTGCGTGACGTGCCCTTTGCCGACCACCGTGTGCGGGGCGCCGGTCGAGCTGATCACTATGTCCGCGAAGGCCATGTGGTCGATAAACTCATCGAACGGCACCGCTTTCCCGTTAAACCGCCGCGCCAGGGCTTCGGCGCGATCGAAGGTACGGTTGGTGACGATGACTTTGTTCGCGCCGTTGCTTATAAGATGCGTCGCGGTAAGCTCTATCATCTCACCCGCGCCGATGAGCATGACCGTCCTGCCTTCCAGCGAATCGAAGACGCGCTTGGCGAGTTCGACCGCGGCGTAGCTTATCGAGACCGCGTTCTCGCCTATCTCCGTCTCGGTGCGGACGCGCTTGCCGGTCAGGAGCGCGTGGCGGAAGAGGCGGTTGAATATGGTCGAGGTGGCGTCGTTTTCGAAAGCCGCATTGTAGGCGGTCTTAATTTGCCCGAGGATTTGCGCCTCTCCGACGACCATCGAATCGAGGCTCGATGCGACCCGGAAGAGGTGGTGCATCGTCCTTTTTCCTTCGTGGAAGTAGAGGTAATCGCGGATTTGGTCTCGCGTGAGACTGTGGCAATCGCAGATAAACTGGATGATATGGTCTTTCCCTTTATCGAGGTCATTTGCGACAACATAGATCTCCATGCGGTTGCAGGTAGAGACGATGACCGCCTCGTTGATGCTCGGATACCCTATCAGCGCATGAAGTGATTCCGATAGGACCTGCTCGGGATAGGTGACCTTCTCCCTGATCTCTACCGGGGCCGTCTTGTGGCTTAAGCCCGCAATTATTACATGCATGATCTTACTCTTTCCTCTAACTCCAAGTCGTCTCGCGCGCGTATCAAATCTATCGCGTCGGACTCTATCAACCTGCCCAACGCTCGTTTCCGCTCTTTCGGGTCGTCATATTTGTCCATGACCCGCGCCCTAAAGTCCCTCAAGATATCGCAAAAGTCGCCGTACTCATCACGATAAGTCTCTTCAAGCTCTTCGCGAATGTGCTTTGCCAGCGCGGGGCAGCTCCCACTGGTGGAAATGCTGATAACAAGGTCGCCGCGGCGAATGGTCGAGGGTACGATGAAGGAGCATAGTTCGGGTACGTCTACGACGTTGACCGGTATTCGGTTATCGGTTGCCTCGCGGTAGGCCTCTGTGTTTACCTCATTATCGTCGGTCGCGACTATCGCGAGCGTCGCTTTGTCAAGGTCGCCGCGACGATACCCGCGGCGTGTGATGCTCAGCCTGCCTTCGCGAGCGAGTTCCTCTAACCCCGGCGTTGAGTCCGGGCTTATGACTTGCACATCCGCGCCGCACTCCAGCAGCGAGGCTACCTTGCGCTCGGCCACCTCACCGCCGCCGACAACGACACACTTCCCGCCTTCTAGGTCAACATATAGAGGATAAAAAGCCATTACCTACCCGAGACCTCCACCATATCTATGCATGCTCGGTATGATCTCTGTTATGATATCGCTGTTGCCTATAAGGTACGTGAATACTGCGACTGCAAATCCGAGTATAGCAAATATATTCGATCTTTTGCCCTGCCATCCTAGCGTCGAGCGAACGAACAAGTACGCGCCATACACCACCCAAGTGGCGATCGCCATCAAAATCTTCGGGTCCATATACCACTGCGACCACTCCGGCAGCATCTCGGCCCTAATAATACCGGTGGCGATGACCAGCGTCAAAAACGTGAAGCTAAATGTTATCGCCTTGTGGCAAAACTCGTCCGATGTCTCAAGCGACGGCAGTTTACGAAATATTTTGCCCGGCTTCTTCTTACGCATGTTCTTTAACTGCCGCTCCTGCAAGAGGTATATAATCGCCATCGCCAACGCGACCGTCATCGCGGAATACGCAAAGACCGCGAAGGTCACATGGATACCGACCCAATAATGGCGGAGCTGCTCGGTCAACGGCTCGGTCAACGCGTAGGAATGCCAGGCCATAAACTGCAAGAGCGCCGATACCGGCATGACGAACATGCCGAGCGCTTTTACCTTCGGGTTTTTACCCGCGTACACCGTCTCTATCAGCAGAAAAACGCCGATGACGACTGCGGCAAAAACGACGCGAACCGTAAACGGGCCCGCGGTCTGCGATATGCCCAGCATACCGGCGCGCACGAATATTACGACAAGCAATAGTAAAAACGATGCCAGTGCCGTACCGAGCGCCATATAAACATGGAGCCGACGTTCGGCCCGTGAGACGAAGTTCCCGATATACGCCAGACTACTGGCGACACTGCACACCAGCGCCAGCCAAAAGACAACGACTGTTAATTTCTCCAAAATACTCGCTCCCGACCCAAGGTAAAGACCTTACCCATCTAGCCCTTAGCCCTTTCTCTCAACGGCCTTACTGAGCGAATCAAGCTCTCGCTTTACGGCGGCAAGTTTGTTTTGCAAGACTATCACGTAAATTAAGAGAACCGCCCAGATACCGATATAAACGCCTACAACGTAAGGCCAGGCCTCTTGAAATTCCATCTATCCTACCTCCAGCTCTTCTTTTAGGTACTCAATATCTTCGCGCGCCCGCAGTAAGTCGAGGCGCATAATAAAAAGCGAAAACGCAAAAAACAGCATCCCGAACATCGATACCAGAAACGCGGCGAGCATCGGCCCCTCCATCGAGGCGCCTTGTAGGGTAAATACCGTCGGGTGGACGGGTTTGAGCGACTCGAGCCGCCCCGCCACAAAGGTCAAGGGCACATTTACCGCCGCGATTATCGAAAATATCGCTCCGAAGCGCGCTTTCGCGCTCTCCTCTTGAACCGAGGAACGCAAAACGAAGTACCCGGCATACATCAGTGTGAGAACTAAAAATGTAGTAAGCCTCGGTTCCCACTCCCACCAGACGCCCCAATCGGCGCGTGTCCATAGAATTCCCGTAAGCATCACCAGAATGACGAAGATAAAGCCGATTTCGACCGCCGCGTAACTCATCTGCTCGTATGAGCGCTTTCTTTTAGCGAGAAACATCGCGCCAAAAAAACCTCCGAGTAAAAGAAATACGAGCGCGGTCTCGGCGACGGGGACATGGA
The DNA here is from genome assembly GCA_018333515.1 of Actinomycetota bacterium. Classification (NCBI taxonomy): domain Bacteria; kingdom Bacillati; phylum Actinomycetota; species Actinomycetota bacterium. The sequence goes on along the minus strand of JAGXSZ010000037.1, from coordinate 9,355 downwards.
AATAGAATATCTTCTGGCTATACCTTACGAGTTCTCTATCATCGATTCTTACTACGGCATCCGGCGCTACGAAAAAGGCGAGATAGATTCCGGCCATGAGAAGCACCGCACCGACACTCGCCAAGACCAACGACGATTTTTTCACTCAACCACCTCCTGTAAGACCGCTGCTATTCGCTTATCACATAATCGTAAAGAGCATATGCTACCAGCAAAAATATTATATCATAAACGGCGATAAACCGCATGGAGCGATAGACTTCGGCCAGATCCTCACCGGACATAAGGCCCCCCGTCGCGCCTACCGCCGCAATCAAGAGCGGTATTATAACGGGCATGAAAAGTATCGGCAGCATCAAATCGCGCGTCTTCGTATTTATCGAGATGGTCGAGAGGAGCGTGCCGACGCTCGCGATGCCGATATTGCTCAAGAAAATCGTTGCGAGAAAGATTCCGGCCATGCTCGCGCCCAGCTCCAATCTGAACAAGACGAAGAATATCGGGATTGCGATTATTTCGACGATAGTCAAAAAAAGCAGGTTGCCGAGCATTTTGCCGAAGAAGATAAGTGGGCGGTCGATTGGCGACATGAGCAGACCCTCAAGACAGCCTTCGTCTTTTTCATGGACGAACGAGCGATTCAAGCCGAGCATCGACATGAATAAGAACGCGACCCACAAAAGCCCGCCGCCGACGCGGTCGAGGTCGTTTAAGATAACGCCGAAGGCCTGGCTGAAGACGACCATAGCCAGTACGACGAAGAGAAACATGGCGATGACCATCTCTTTGGTGCGAAGCTCCGCCAGCACGTCCTTCTTTACTATCGCGAAGACCTGTTTGCCCGCCGACATCTTAGCGCTCACCCTTTACTTTTTGGCGGTATATCTCGTTGAACATCTCTTTGTCCAGGTCCGCCTTGTTCTGATAGAACGCTATCTGTCCGTTGTACAGAATCATCGCCTTCGAGCAGAGCGCGAGGCCGCGCTCGATGTTGTGCGTGATCATAATGAAGGTATGGTCTTGGCGGATGGTGTCGAGCAGGCTCTCGAAGATATCGACCGCATGGGGGTCGAGGCCGGTATGCGGCTCGTCCAAAAAGAGTACCGACGGCCGGTGCAAGAGAGCGCGCGCGATAGCGAGGCGCTGCGTCATGCCCTTCGAAAACGTTCGCACGAGGTCATAGCGCCGGTGGTCGAGTTCTACCTGTTCGAGCAGCTCGTCGATGCGGTTGTCGAGGTTGTCGACCCCGTACATGGCGCCATAGAACTTGAGGTTCTCCTCAGCGCTCAAATCCAGGTATAGGAGCGGGCTGTGCGAGATGAGCCCGATTTTGGAGCGTATCGCGGCCGAGTTCTTATAAGGGTCCAAACCCGCCACCGAGACAGTGCCCTCGCTCGGAGCGACCAGCGTCGAGAGTATCTTGACGAGCGTGGTCTTGCCGGCCCCGTTCGGGCCGAAGAGCGAGAGGAATCCTCCCTTTTCCAGCTCGAAGGATATTTTTGTCAATACCTTGCGCTTGCCGAAATACTTCGAGAGACCCGCGACCTCGATTTCAGCGTGCGCGCCCGTATGCGATTGGTTTTCGTTTTTTAAAGATTCCGCCATCTGTTTTGGCACTATAGTACTGCCGTTAATCCATATCTTTAGCCGGGCTTGCGCCGCCGGCTTCTTCGTCTTCCCGCCGGCGCGCCGTTATCCGCGGCCGTGTCGATTTAGGCCACATCGCGACCACCGTCCCTATGCCGAGCACGACACTCCCCAGCCAAACAAAGGATATCAGCGGATTTATTTTGATATTTAGCGTGATATTGCCCTTCTCATCGACCCCGTTGAAGACGACGAAGACATCCCGAAACGCCTCATAGTGGATGTCCACTTCGAGGGTCTGCTGCTGCTGCAACTCGTGGAAGACCATCTTCGGCGCTATCTCGCGCACCGGGGCGTTGGCTCCCTTTTCAAGATTTCGTATCTCGAAGACGGCGTTGTTTACCTGCTGTCCGAGCCGGGTCGTCTGACGGAATTCTTTCAATTTTAGCTCGTACCTGCCGGCCCGAACCGTCTCGCCCGGTGTCGAGCCCAGCGTCGCCGGGATTTCCTGGACGTACAAGATGGAGCCGGCTATGCCGAAGATCATTATCGCCATGCCGAGGTGGCTCACGTAACCTCCTGTTTGGCTCCGATTAAACCTGAAAATCGAGAATAACGCACTGGCGAACCCGATGCCGAGGTTTTTGGATTTGGTCCGCGCCCCCAGGTAAAATAGCTCGAGGATGGCTACAGTGGAAAAGACCGCGACCACCATTGTCGCAAAGCCCATCGGCTTGCTGATCCATTGCTCGCCGCCCCAGCCCAGAAGAAAGGCGACGCCGGCAACGGCCGCCACGCCAAACGGCACCGCCATTTGCTTTAAAAACGAGCCGCCATTGGTCTTAGTCCATCCGAGAAACGGGCAAATCGTAATCAATAATAGATACAAGATAGCGAGCGGCTGCGCCAACCGGTTGTAGAACTCGGGGCCCAAGTTTTGGCTGAAGAACGGCGGTATGACCGTCGCCCCCGCGACTATCAGGGTAAACGCAGTTAACGCGACATTGTTCAGGTAGTAGGTAAAGTGCTTGGAGAGAAAGTCGCCGAAAAACTCCTCTGTCTCGAACTCCTCCCGGCGCGACTGGACGAGGTAGACGGTGAGCGCGCCGGAGACAAGCATCAGGCCCCCGAAGAGAAAGGTCAGATCCCAGCGCAGCTCGGGAAACGCGTGGACCGACTCGATAAGGCCGGAGCGGACGATAAACGTTGCGAGAATACATGTTGCGAACGAGAGTGTCGCGAGCGAGACGGCCCATATCTTCATACCGCCGCGCCGGCGATACATCGTAAAGCTGTGGAGCAAGGCCGTGCCGGCAAACCACGGCAAAATCGAGGCGTTTTCGACCGGGTCCCATGCCCAGAAGCCGCCCCAGCCCAAGACGACATAGGCCCAGACCGCGCCGAGCCAAATGCCGACGGTCAGGAAGAACCAGGCAAAAAGCGTCCAGAAATGGGAGCGTTTTACCCAATCGCTCGATGAGTCGCGGTTGATCAGCGCCGCTATGCCAAAGGCAAACGGGATGGTCAAGCCGGCGTAGCCCACAAAAAGCGTCGGCGGGTGAAGCACCATCGCCCAGTGCATCAAGAGCGGGTTCAAGCCCGCGCCGGTCGGCATCGCCATCCCGGGAAGCGCCGCGCGAAACGGGTTGCTGGCGAGCAAGATAGTCAACATGAAAAACAACTGGACATAATTTGAGATGTAAAGGGCGCCGTTGGTCAGCTTGTCGCTATTGCGGTTGCGAAACGCTATCACAGCCGTAAAGGCGTTTATCATCCACAACCACATGAGAAGCGAACCCTCATGCCCCGCCCAGAAAGCCGCTATCTTATAGAAGACGCTCATCTTTATGGTGGAGTGGTCGGCGACGTATCCGAATGAAAAATCGTTATTGACAAAGGCGATAAAAAGGATCATGCTCGCGAAGGTAATCGTGGCGAACTGCCAGATAATGCCGTTGTTCCCGGCTTTTTCGAACTTCTCCCCCATCTTCGTCTTGCTGCCCGCGTAAAAATTATACGCTGTATAGAGCGACAAGACTATCGCGGCCACCAGGGCAAAAAAACCGACATTATTCATCCGTCTTCCCCTTCTCTTCCTTCATCTCGCCCTCATACTTGGATGGGCATTTGGTCACTAAACGATCGGCCTCGATTCTTTCTTGGGAAACGAGCTTACCATCGACGATAGCTTCGACATCGCCTCCGAACTGCGAAGGCAACTGGCCGCTGTAGACTACGGTTATCTGACTGTTCTTTCTGTCTTTTTCATAGATCTTGAAGGTCACCGTCTTCCCGTCTTTCTCGACGGAGTCTTTCAAGACCAACCCTCCGACCTTGACCGTCTTGCCGACATACGTCGAATCGGCAGTCACTTCGTTTATGTCTTTGAAGTATGCTACGGTAGAGCCTGCCGAGCTGTATATCATATAACCAACGACCGCAAGTAGAACGACGGTTACCGCTAATAGCCTAGTCTTGCTCCTGCTATCCGCCATCTCAGTCTCCTCTCAATAATTCTTTCACAATCGTGAGCCCGCAAGTCGGCCACGGGGCCGCTTAAAGCTTCTTACTACAGCTTGTAGTCTAAACACAAAAGCCGGTCAGGTCAACCACATACCCTACCCGACCTTGATGTAGACACACGATTACATGACCTGCCGACCTCCGCTCATAGGGCGTGCGTCCGAGCACCGTTCTCGAAATCGCGAATTGAAAATGACTGTGGAATTTATCGCCACAATTAGAAATACGAACGCGATAAGCCCCGCGAAGAGCTTTATCTCGAACGACTCCGAATTCGAAAAGGCGTTATTGGGGTGGACGAGCTTCCCCGTCGACGAGAGCAACAACACGCCCGAGACGGGCAGCGCCAGATTGAGAGCGGCGCGAACCGCCCCGGCGCTAAACATCTCGCCGAGGAGGGAGATTGCGAAACCGAGGATGAGAATGAATAGAGCGACCTGAATCCGCGGCTCCATCCGCAAGAAAAGGCTGCCCCAGGTAAAATACGCGGCTATCGAGCCGACGATAACGCTCGTCGCCCAGAAATCGATAGCGGTTCTCTGAGCCGCCGACGACCAGTCGACGATACTTGTGTCATCGACTTTCGACGATATGTTTCGCGGGAAAGGTGTTAGGACGAGCGCGGCGAGCGCCAACACCCCCGACACCACAAACATCAGCATACCCACCCAGGTAACGGCGGCATGGATGTAGATCAACTTGATATAGCCGCCAAGTGTTTTCTCTTCCGGGGCAACAAGTGCGAGGATAACGGCTAGTATAATAAGCCCAAGGGTGACAAATAAAACTTTTCTTCGCCTTTTCGGATTAAGGACCATAATAAAGCTTGAAAATCTCCATATCTTCGGCAAAAACTCACCGTTTTTCAAAAAGCCCTCTAGCCGAAATAGCCGGCAATAGGGACACCCCCGCCAGGAAGCGCGTTTGGTTGTTTAGACAAGCCGACCTGACAGGGGTGGTGTATATCCTGTTTCTTCACACGCTCATTCGCTTGTCTAAACAGATTCAGCTTAACAAAAATGAAACATATTATCAAGGTTTCGTAGTCGATTGCGCAGTTAAGTGAGACCGTCCGGCGCAGGTAAGCGGTGGGAGGCGTGTGATTTATGCTTACCGTTTGACGGCCAAAGCAAGCGGGTAAAGAGATTACGAGCGATTCTCCAGGAGAAAGATATGACAAGGGGCAGGCGTGCGCACATCTCAAGGTACCGCGAGATAGGAAGCGTCATCGCAAAGTACGGTTTTTCGGAACTCGTGGAAGAGGTCGGCCTGGGACGGGTCTTTCCCCGTCTTCCGCGCGGCCCTGTGACCGCCGCCGAGAAGGTGGAGCTGCGCGCCCGAAACTTAAGGCTTGCCCTCCAAGACCTCGGCCCGACCTTCATAAAAGCCGGACAGGTTTTAAGCAGCCGCCCGGACCTCCTCCCCGCCGTCTACATAGCGGAACTCGAGAAACTCCAAGACAGAGTAGTCGAATTCGATTACGCGACAGCGAAGAAAACGGTCGAGGACGAACTCGGCCGGCCTTTGGACGAGGTATTCTCCTATTTTTCCGAAGAACCTATCGCATCCGCGTCGCTTTCGCAGGTGCACAAAGCCACGCTCAAGACCGGCGAGCAAGTCGCGGTAAAGGTTCGCAGACCGGGTATCGAGGAGATCATCGAGCAAGACATCCGAATCCTTTACGATGTGGCCTCCGTCCTCCAGCGGAGCCAAGCTGCCGGCAGGTATTACGATTTCGTGGGCACGGTCGACGGGTTCGAGCGCATCATCCATGAGGAACTCGAATTCAGGCTGGAGGCGAGCAATATCGGGCGGGTCAAGAAGAGTCTCGGGCCCTTTAAACACATAACGCTCCCCGAAGTCTATCTCGACTACTCGACTGAGAGAGTTCTCACACTCGAATTTGTCGACGGCATCCATATAGCGGCCATCGATGAGCTGAAGTCCGATGAAATCGATAAGAAGGTCATCGCGAATGAGCTTTTTCGCGCCTATATCAAGCAGATAATCGAGGATGGTTTCTTCCACGCCGACCCGCACCCCGGAAACATACTCGTCACTCGCGAGGGCATGGTCTACCTTATAGACCTGGGGATGGTCGGGCGGCTCGACGGGAATCTACAGTCGCAAATCGCGCGCATATTGATCGACCTCGTCGACCGGAACAGTGACGGCGTGACGGAGACGGTCATGTATTTGGGCGTGCGCGGCGAGGATACCAACTTCGACCAGCTCTCTCGCGACATCGGGAACCTGACTACGCGATATTACGGCCGCGCCATTGAGGCGATCGGCTTGTCCGACGTACTTAATGGTTTGATCGCGGTAATTACGCGAAACCATATAAAAGTGCCGAGTAACTTCGCGCTCCTCGCGAAGACGGTCGTGCTGGTAGACGGCATCGTGCGACGCCTCGACCCCGACTTCGACTACTCGGAGGCGCTGCGCGCCTCGATAACGCGGATTGTCTTGACCAGGTTGCGCTCGCAGTTCTCGGCGGTAAAGCTCTTCGGCGCGACCCTGGAGACGAGCGACTTCCTGGTAAGCCTGCCGCGCCATCTGGGCCTGCTCACCGATAAGCTGGTAAAAGACGACTTCAGAATCAAGTTCGAGCACCACCGGCTGGAGAGCCTGGAGAAGACGATTAGCCGTTCGGCGAACCTGCTGGCCGTAGCGCTCATCGTCAGCGCCATCGTCTTGGGTTCGGGGTTGGTCATCTCGGCCGAAGTGGGGCCGAAGGTCTTAGGTTTCCCGGCCCTGGGGCTGCTCGGGTTTATTCTGGCGAGTATTCTCGGTCTCTACCTTGTCTACCAGATATTGCGGTCTCGACGCTGAGCGAAGGCGTGATTGCTCGACGCCGGGTCGAGCGTTTATACGCCTGCTACCTGGGAAGCTCGACTATTACTCCACAGTTTATCCCCAAAGTGGATTGCCGTGGATAAGCGTAAGGTTTACGGTTAGCAAGCGCCTGAAAGCCGCTAAGCCGCGACATCCGGCGATTTCTTAAGGAGCACCAAGACCCCTCGCGAAACCAGCTCTTCGATGAAGGCCTGTGTTTCGCTTCGGAGCTGAATATCCGGCTTGCGGCTCTCGCGTCTGAGGCGCGCCAAGATATCGGCGATAGCATGCTTGCCGTCGGCAAGCTCCCATATTTTTGTGCCCGCGCCGTTAAGGATATAGAGTTTCTTGTTCGACGATTGCACTATCAGGGTTTGGTTGTTTATGACACAGGAGGCCGAATCCATTCCCCGTAGCGGGCAGTCGCTCATCTTCATCATCTCGATCTTCCCTCGTGCCGGACTTGACTACCTCGGGCTACCCTAAAAGTATTTACTTGTCATTTTCCCGTTTGTCCGCCGATTTAGTCATAAGCCTGTTGAATTCGCTTGGGTACGCGTGTCCGACATCGACGCTAAACAAGGCTTTTTAATCCTTGGAAGCGTCTTATTATTAATTGGCCTCCAGCAGTTTTACACAGCGATTCTCTGGGTAATCATAAGACAGATTATTGATTTGGGGGTGGTAAGCTATGCTTAGCGATTATCCTTCGCGCAGCGATATGCGCGTCGAGCGAAAAGGTCGTTTACGTAAGACGTGGGTTTTTTTGGGCATCCTTCTCTTAGCCGCGGTCGTCCTGGGATCGACGTACGATTACTGGGCGCCCGCCCAAGAAAACCGCCTGCGGACTATAAAGGTCGCCTTGGGTCTCAAGGGCGACCTCCGAGGCGAGCTGGCTGAATCATATCCCGGGCAGAGTCCGCCGGATAACGCGCAGGTCGTAATAGATGACCGACCGCCGATAATGGTAAAGTCCGGGAAGTTTCTCGCGCGCGACCTGGCAACCGGAAAACACGCCATCCGCATCGGCGGAGACGGCTACGAGCCCGTGGAGCGCACCGTCAACATCACGAAAGGTTCGAACAAAGTCGCGGTGGGCTTATGCCTCTCGCCCGAGGAAGCGGCGCGCCGCTGGATGAAGACGAAGCAGGAGAATCTCCATGGCGAGACCTATAAATTTCTCTGCCCCGAGGAGCAGGCGAAAGTCTCGCGCGCCGAATATATCGAATACAAGAACGCGATACAGAGAGAATACTCCCTAAAAATCGTCTCGTTCGAAGTAGCGCGGGCTAACATGCTTAAGACCTGGCGGCATCCCGATACGGGCCAAACATATAGCGAGGTCGCAAAGATTCGCATCGACGGTGTTATCGAGTTCGCGGGCTCGGGACAGACCACGAAGACCTGGGATCTCTACGCAAAGAAATACGGTGACCAGTGGTGGTTTTTTGCGGCGAACTAGCTTAGCGCCGTTTTGTGTCGGTGAAAGCCGAAGCTGAGGTTGATGCTGGTCATCAACCTCAGCTTCGGTAACTCAAACCCGAGGTGCGGGGGCTTATATTCTCGCGCCTCGGCTCGCCTTACTGAACAACCACTTGGACTACATCGTTGTCCACGACATTAAAAGAGGTAGCGGGGGCGCTGGCGGCCACTGCAAAGCCGAAACTGTTCGCGGTAATATTGGTGCGGTTCTTTGCCGTGCCATGCAGGGCGATTGCGCTTGTTCTGGTAGTGATTGGCACGATTGAGTTATTGCCGATAGCACCTGCGGAACCCGACGTCGCGGACGCCGCATTGACAATCGTGGCGGATTGGTTTACGTTCTGATGCTTGATAGCGGTATTCCAATTGCCCCAGCCGCCCTGGTAGATCGGGTTGGCAAAGGCGCTGCCGGCCATGCTAAGGACAAGAATCCCGACAAGCGGTAAAATAGCTAAAGCTTTCTTCATTAGATTCACCTCCTTTCGCTGGTATATAAAGGGATTTTACGGTTCAAGTCTCAGCTGGTCAGTGAATCGTTCAGTTGCCGCCCTATATCATTTCCGCGCACCGACCAGAATGACAAAATAATCGAACCGCAAAATCCCCGGACTACGAGCCTCTTATCACTACCCGTTCACCGGCAGCCGTACACCAGGTAGTTGTACGGCCGGCAGACACCTATCATTAGCTGGTGGAGCCGGCCATATATCCTCAAGCCAAAGATCCGCGACCGGCAGATATTCACCAGGAACCGGCGCCGGCCATACGTTTTTGAGGCAGAGCGCGGATGCCGGCCCGGCCACATTGACCACAAACAGCGCGACAAGCAGCAACGGCACTAAAGCTTTTTTCATCACATGACCTCCTCATATTTAAAATTTAAGTGGTTGTCTCGACACCCACTTTAGTGAACCGGAGTATGCGG
>JAGXSZ010000036.1 GCA_018333515.1 Actinomycetota bacterium | reverse complement strand
CGGTCGACCGTGTCGAACCTTTTATCATGCTCTTCAAGTTTGTTGATGATTCTGTCTTCATCCATGTTCTAATGATACTAGCTATATCTAAATAATCAAGCATTATTTATGCTATTATGCTCTTGCGCTTTTGCTAATATGTGGGGCGATGTTAGAATCGGCCCAGTTGCCGAAAGTTGAATTTAATCACAAATAAGACCAGCTTTTACCAGCTCATCATATGCTTGACTGATGGCTTCTTCGGGAAATTTTTTCTTTTCCTTTTTTGTTAGAGCGATTACCTGGTTCTTCAAGGTAAAATGCTCTGACTTCTTCTACGTCTGCTTCTGTGGCACCATAAATTCGTAAAATCTTAAGCGGTTCATCTAACGATTCCAATACTTTTGCTCCATCCGCAAGAGGTCTTGGCTTGTCTCTACCCGTTTCGTCAATGAGCATAACCGGCACTTCCATATCCTTGAGCTTCGGTGGACGTAGCCTATACGGCACCGACGACGCCTTATCGATTATAGCTTGCTCCTCTGCAAATGGAAACCGCGTTGTAATCGCCGCGAACAGATATTGATCTGCGGTTGTCGGATGAACGGCCAGCTCAACTGCGACATGGCAGTGATCGCGATAGAACAACCGCCGCGCCCATTCATTGGTGCCTTTATGCTCAAAGATGAGCTGATTCACCCTTACATCATCTAATGCGAGAAATTCATCGATTTTATCCGGCGGCGGGAAAACGCCGCCGGGAAGAACCGAGCGTAAAAATTTTTCCAGCAACAGATCGTAAATCCTTCTCGTTTTATGAAAATACACTTGAATAAAGATAAAATACCTGGCAAGTATCAGCGCAGTGGCCGAATGTAGCCCGCCAAATTCAACTGCTAAGTCACGTGTCTCGGGGTTTACCGTTAATGTCCTGATCAATCTCTGATAATCGTAATGACCATAAAGCACACCCGTATACAACGAGTCTCTTAGAAGATAATCCATGCGGTCGATATCGAGATCGCTGCTCATAAGCTGCGGGAGCACTTTCGGTTCAACGAACTTGCCATCAACAAGCAAAGCGATTTTATCAATCGTAATACCTAAATCTTTACAAAAAGCATCTTCAAGGATTGGCGTGATCTCGCTATTTTTAAGGATAGCGCCCGTATAATCCTCATGAGTATAGCGCTCGCCCTTCTCTTCATCTTTATATGGAAATAGTGTTTCAGCCGCACGGGAGAACGGCGCATGACCAATATCGTGCAATAGCGCCGCTAACCGCAGCAAGCAGTAGTTACGCTCTATCTCGTCCTTGCTCGTACCGAAAATGCCTTCATTGCGATCATTGATACTGTTAAAAGCCTGGCTAGCAAATTCAACCGCCCCTATGGTGTGACCAAAGCGGTTATGCTCCGCCCCATGATAAACAAGATGCGTCATACCGGTCTGGTGAATCCGGCGCAAACGTTGAAAAACCGACGAATCGACTAGTTTCACCTCGTTTTCGGATAGACGAACAAACCCATGAATCGGGTCCCTAAAGTCCTTTCTTGGACGGTATGGCAAGCGTGCTCCTTCCAGAACGTCTGAGTGTTGGTATAAGTATATAGAACGTATGTTCGTTTGTCTACAGAACCTGTCTGTTTAACAGACAATTCTTATGCAAAAACCATTGAATAGCTTAATAACATATGACCTGCTCATTCCTGCAGACCCCTGGCATTTTGCTAAACGCGATGAGCAAGCTAGCTAACGTCTCTTGACGTCTTTTTTGATTAGTACCAACGCTATATTTGTAATTCTGCAGGGAGCTGAGAACGCTAGCCACACTGCGATTCCTGCACTTGCTATGTGCCCTGCTCCAGATCACTGTGTTTTAGCTATCTCACAGCATTTAGGGAAATCCAGTCCCTGCGCGAGGGGCGACATAGTCTGATGAGGTACTACTGTTATATAGGCTTAAGCTCTTGCGATTATTGGATTAGTATTGACTGTATGGCCTCACTATATCAAACTTGCAGCACAACTTGTTGTAATGATTCAGTATCACGTCTATAGTGTTGAAGAACTTCGTCGAGCCGTTCATTACCAGTTATATCATCAACGAATTTCTGTTTATCGATAATTCCATGCAGCACTATCTTTTGATCGGCAAGCAACCCATCATATTGCACCACCCAGGCTTTGGCCTCGGTAGCTTCATGCTGGTCACGGTAGATAATATATTTCTCTGGCATAGCCAAAAGTCTTTTAAACTGCTCCACATTTTCACCAAAGGCACGATTAAAAAATGGTTTCTTAATACCAACGACACCGTGAGTAGCGTTCAAGATACAATTAACGCTCCTAAGATAGCGATAGTTCCAATTGGAACCAATGTATTTCCTGTTCTTGCTAGTAAATGGCACATACTTCATCGGAAAAGAAAATATCTGTGTCCCTAACTCTTCATTCAGCTCTATGTTGATCCTAAGTCGCTCATAGAAATCTTCAGGCGTATCTTCAAAATTATACAAGACATAGTTCGATAGATAGACTAAGCCATATTCTGCGGCCCATCTAATTTTTTCTGCATAGATCTCCTTCAGTTCTATGTCGTCAAAAGCTATCCTTAGCGGCTTAATTGGAAGCTCTGCAAGTCGTTCGATCTTTTCCTTAGTTAGTATTCGCGGATCTATCCCCTGATTAAAGTCAACATATCTTAGACGCTTCCCAAGCTTTGCCCCCTTAACAAATCCAGCATCTTTAATTTCATCAACGATGCGGTCAAATTGCTTGGATGCAAGAACATTGTTATCCATCAATAGAAGATCTTTTTTTTGACCAAACTTTTTATCAATTAGTTCGATCTGAGATTTTAACGGTATATAATCTACATATTTTGGCTCAATGATGCTTACGGCACAAAACTCACATTTTCGAATACAACCTCTAGTTGTATGTGCAAAATAAGCATCATGGGCAGGATAGATATAAGAAATGTCTTCGAGGATATGGTAATCCGGCACTAGACGATCTATTATCTCCTCATCATCTATACCTAGCTTGCCTTTCTCATTTAGCAAGCCAAAAACTGGACGTATTCCGGTAGCTTCTTCGATATCATCCTGCATTAAGGAAGCCATGATCCCACCTATATATATTTTTGGATTTCCGGGCGTCCTTAAGTAATACTTAATAGTCTCGATTGTTTTATTCCAGTAAAAACTAAAAAGGGTTGTTATATAGATTTCGTCCCAACCCAGGTTTCGTATCTCGGAATCGCACCCTTTCACAAACCGAACATCATGACCTTTTTGTTTATGGAAGGCTGCTATTTTCATCAATCCCAGTGGAGGGTATTTATTCCTATAATCAGGCTCCACTAGCAGTATTTTTATCGATTTTTTAGTTTTGCTCATTTAACATCTAAACCCACTTCTTTGCAAAATCTCTTTAGCGTCTTATAGCAATCCATCAATTGGTGTTTTCTGCTCTTACAAGACCTATCGTCACCAGACAATTCATCTTTTATTTCCTGAAAACTTGAACTGTTGATTAAATCTTTAAATTTTCTTACTTGAATATAAAAAGCATCAACCTGCTCTGGTTTATCTATATAAAGAGCGTTTTTAGCTGCTTCGAAAGCATCTTCTGGTTCTTCGTTTAGAAAAACTCTACATGCTTTCTTATTCTTAAGGATTTTAGCTAAGTCCCTAACAGCCTGGGCATTAGGTAGCCTTCCCTCTGTTACAATCTCAACGAATTCGTCTTCAAAGCCGGGGGCTTCCGTGGTTCTTTTAACAAGGTCTTTGTCCCTATAGAAAGCTTCAAAATAGCTGTATTTCTTTAGCTTATCGCGCTGCTGACCAGCTAACTCGACTTCCTCACCTTGAGAGTTTCTTGGTAAATACTTTTGCGTCATCGCCTCATGAGCTTTTAGCATAGCATCAATGGTTTGCTTATTGTGGCCTAGCTGCTGCCCAACTTCTTCATGGCTCATGCCAAGCTCTTTTATTGCCCTATGGATATATGCTGCCTTTTCATACGCGTCCCACTCTTTTTTACCTTTGATATGAAAGGTGCCGAGTATGAAAAATAATTCTTTGTCTGTTATATCATCCTGCAAAATCCTGGCTTTAATATAACGCCATTTCTCGTCTTGGGTTTGTTTATGTATTTTCCTGAAGGCCGCGAGTCGGGTATTGCCTTCAACTACTTTGTTGCCTACAACGTAGACTTCGTCAAGTAAACCATGATTGCGTCTAAGGTCAACAATTAAATCCTTCGTAGCATCATAGCTTAGGAGCTGAGATTCTATGAACTCTTGTGACCGTTCACTCGTAGGTTTTTTGCTGACGATATAGTTAATGCGTGGGTTTTCTATGTAATACTCAAGATCATAGATATCCATATCTTTAATTTCATAACTGATTTTTCGTCCTTGCACCATCATATTCTGCCGAACCATGATTATCCTCCAAGCGCTCTTAGCAATTCTTTCTTGTTGAGTAGCAGGTCAAGTGTGTCGTGCCCTAACCCTTCTTTGTCCGACTGCAGAAAACCTGCAATCCTGGATTTAAGATCAATCACTAGGTCGATATACTCATCTAATGTATTCCGTGCAAGAAGCTTATAAACAGTACAAGGTTTCGTTTGCCCAATTCTATAAATCCGATCCTGTGACTGTAGATAATCAACTAAACTAAAATTTCTATCTAGGTAAATTGCGGTATTGGCTCTCGTTAAAGTAAAGCCCTCCCTTGCCGCCGCTGGGTTCGCTATAAGAATTCTGTTCTTCTCACTTTCCTGAAACTTCGACACAATAAGTGCGCGGTCTTCTACTGAAACCTGCCCATAGATAATAAGAGGTTTGTATGATTTATAACGGCTTGACAATACTTTTATATTATCAACAAAACACGACCAAACGATCAATTTCTCATGATTTGATAGAGTTTCTACAATTAACCTATCAAGTTGCTTGAATTTTGCAGGGGTTTCTTCGTAGTTTTTATCAAGTAACCATGGATTGCTGGCGATTTGAGTTAGCCGTAGTAATTTCTTTAGGATATTATCTATTTGGTCAATGATTACTCGTCCATCTAAATTGCTCATCTCAACTAAGAGTTCCCGACTACAGGTTTCATAAATATTTTTTTGTTCATCTTCTAAGTCTACATATATATTCCTGAATATTCGCTCTGGCAGCTCAAGCACATCATCCTTTCGCCGCCTTATGGAATTGGCTTTTATTAATCCCTTAATTTGTTCTAACTCTTCAACATAACCTGTAAGTTTTTCATTCGTCTTTGATTTAAAATCATTGAAATTATCGCCGAGCAGTTGACCATTATCTAAAAAGAAATACTGCGCCCATAGGTCTTGAGGCTTGTTTGCGACAGGTGTACCGGTTGCAATAACTCGCTTAACCGAGAAATTAGCGAGATCAAAAAGTGCCTGAGCAGTCTTTGTTGAGGGGTCTTTTATCCTTGCTGATTCGTCCAATACAATAGCTACTTTTCGGCTTTTACAGAATCTTCTAAAGCGCTCATACTCAGCAACAACCGCTTCGTAGTTAGTAATATAAAAATTAGCACCGGTTAAGAAGCGATATTTTTTCTCGCGCTTACTGCCTTTTAAAACAACTGGCAGCAAGAATGAATGCTTGGCAACTTCAGCCTCCCATATGTAAAGCAAAGACATTGGTGCGATAACTAGAACGCCTTCAATATCTCCAGCTTTCATAGACTGAGCCATCGCATCAATGATAATTTTAGATTTTCCAAGGCCTTGCTCATCAAATAAGGCAACTGTTGGTGTCTTAGCTATATAGTCGATAGCCTCTATTTGATGCTCAAGAGCTTTAGTTTTTGGCTCAAAATTTTGTTGTCTTATCACTTATAATCTCACTCGGCACATAGAACACATTGATATTTTTGCGGCTTATAAAACCATAGCTTCTTAATAATGACACAAACGCTGTTTTGATATCTGCAGGCACTCCAATGGTCAGTTCACAAAGGAACCCATTTAACTCCAACATCGAAAAATCATCTATTTGTTCTATGGTTCGTTTGCTAAAAGCATCTTCCTCAGTCTTAGCTTCACCAATACAGACTTGTCCTGCTTCATTGATTCCAACAACATCCGGTCTATGCCTTAAGACTGTTGGAGGTGTTGGGAGCTTGTCACCTAATAGGCCAGGGTATTTTCCATCAACAGCAGTTATTTCATAACCAGCTTGCCTTATCTTTTTGATAACAAGCCCCACTATAAATTGATGCTTTTGGGATGCCATCTAGTCTTTACATCCGATCTGCTTAAGGAAATCCGCAACAACACTATCAAGTTTCTTTAGCATCTCAGTCTTAGCTGGCTGAAATCCTCTTTTAATATCGAAAACCTCTTCAAAAGGCATGCTCGAAATGCCATTAATAACGTCGTCTATCTTTTCGAATAGTTTCGACTTTGCTGCCGGATTCTTTTGCTCAAGTTGATCTAATGCCGCCTGAAAATCATCGTCTATTAAAGCTTGGTGAGACTCATCATCATTTAGAACTAATGCGAGCTTACGAACATTTTCACCTCGGTTAAATTTACCTTGTCCAACCCAATCACAAAACTCCGGCAATGTTACTTTACCTTCCTTCATAAGCTTGCGTAGACCTTTGTTTTTTCGAAACTCTACAAAGTAACTAAACTTAAGGCGTTCAGTGGGTTTATTGTGATATGGTAAATATTGTTCCTCCATATCCATATATGCTTGGATATGGTTCTTAACATCCGATTGCGTAAGCTTGGTTAATTGCTCAAGCCTTTTTATTGTATAGTCTTCTTCAGAATGAAGGCGATATAGTTCCCGCGCTTTATCGTAAGCATCCCAAGGTGTTGGCCCAAAAAGATGTGATTCAAGTCTTATGAAATTAATCTTGAATTTATCAATCTTCTCGGGCAGAACATAAGCTTTTATATGTTGCCATTTGGGGTCGTTAACATACTTTTCGGATAACTCCTCATAGACTAACGAGCGAGTATTCCCCTCTATAACTAGATAATATTCTCCAGCTTCTACAACCCATATTGGATTGTAGATACCACCATTGCATTCGATATGATCTCTTAGTTTCTCGTACTGCTCATTGCTTTCAACGAGTGCAAATTTAACTTGATCAACAGTTACTTTATTCTTAATTCTTGTGTCTAGATGGTACTGGATTCTCGGATTGTTAATATCTAAGACGATTCTTTCAAGAGGAATTGATTGCAGCGTTATCTCAGTAGGTCTTCCATCCAGATTTATAATTTGTTTATCCACAAGGCATCACCAGCGCAAGCATACCAACTAAGTTTTGAAAAGTAAATAACCCCGCCCAAAAGGTCCGTATTTTCCACCGCGACCAGGGCGCTAAAATATCCTGCCGTATCAGGGACTATGTCTCTACGGCCAGGAAGAATTCTATTCCCATACTTGATACTATAAAACCCGCCCTGGAAGGTAATCCTTTCGTCCCGGAGTTCTATCGCCCTCTGTTAACGGGCTGCGTAGTTACGATAATATTAATATTTCCTACAACCATACGTCAAGTTTAAAACAATATCTGAATATTGGCCAATGTTCCTAACCTACAACTCCCCCAGCCCCAACCGCCCTCACGCCCACCTCAATCTCCCCCAACACAAACTCCTCAAGCTTATCCATCTTCGCCTCAACTGATGCCGACAGCGACTCGCCCCAGGCGAAGGTCTCGGGTTCGATGCCGAAGATAACCGTTGGCGGGAGGACCTCCATAGCTTGGGCAATGCGGATGAAGTCGTAGATGCCGAGGTCGTGGAAGGATATCTTGTATTTTTTGGGGATGACGTCGATGGCGTCGGGCTCGAAGCGGTAGATGCTGCCGGGCTCTTCACCCGCTTTAACGCAGTCGACGATGATGAGTTTGGCGACGTCGTCCATATATCCCAAGAGTTCGAGCCCTTGCGTGCCGCCGTCCTGCACCTCGACGCAAGCGGGCAAGCCTCTTGCTTGAAGCCGGCGCGCCAGGTGCACACAGGCCCCCTCGTCACTGAGTATTAAATTCCCCACCCCTAAAACTAAAATCTTTTCTTTCATAATATCAGCCAAATCTACCAATCTAGACTTCAGAATCAGCAGTCAAGAGCTGGAATACCGCCTCACCCCCTCCTAACGTCAGGGCTAAAGCCCTGAGCTACGACTGCCCTCACCTATTCTGAATTCTGAATTCTGTCTTCTCCTACCTACTTCTCCGCCTTCGCCGCCGCGGGCATCGACACATCCAATTCCTTCAGCTGCGGTTTCGCTTTGCCGACGCCGAAGAACATCATCTTGACCTTGTCGAACTCCTCGGCCATCGCCATGTAGAGATGGACAATTATAAAGCAAACCGTCACCCACATTAAGAAAAAGTGAACAAGGGGGTCAGGTCTTTACTTTTTAGCCTCCACGCCCCGCGCGCAAGGCGACGCGAATAACTTAGGACGCATAGGAAACAACGTCCCCGTAATTATTCCTCGCCCCGCGCGTGAGGCAGAGCAGTAACCGTAACAACCGTAACAACGTCCCTAGCAAATACGCGGCAAAATCTCGCCGCGCGGCACCGGCACGAGACGCTGCGTCCCCCATGCGGTCTCAAGAACTACTCGCGGTTTGTCGCCGTTGGTGCCGCCGATAAGCGCGGCGTCGGCACCCGCCGGATGCGAGCGTATGCGGTCAAGAACTTCAGCTGCTTTTTCCTGAGAGACCGCTACCAGCATCTTCCCCTCGTTCGCAAGATAAATCGGCTCCAACCCTAAGAGCGCGGTGCCGCCCGCGACCTCGTCCTTGACGGGCAATCTCTCTTCGTGAACCAGTATACCGCGTCCGCTCTGCATAGCCCACTCGTTGAGTACCATGCCGACTCCGCCCCTGGTGGCGTCACGCGCCGCGCGAATGTGAGCGCCGAACGGCCACAGCGCCTCGATAAGGCCGTGGAGAGGCGCGCAGTCGCTCGTTACCGCGCTCTTTATATCTATGCCCTCGCGCAACGCCGTAATAGAGTAGCCGTGGTCGCCGATAGAGCCGGTGACGATTATCGCGTCGCCGGGCCGTATATTGCGCGGGTGGTAATCGACCCCGTCCGGGATACTGCCGACACCGGATGTCGTGATAAAGACCTTGTCGCCGCTTCCCTTATCGACGACCTTGGTGTCACCGGTGACGACCGGGACCCCCGTCTCTCGCGAGACCTCGCCCATGCTCCCGGCAATGCGGCGCAAATCCTCAAACGTCGTGCCTTCTTCGATTATAAAGGAAGCCGCCAGTGCGATGGGGCGGGCACCCACCGATGCCAAGTCGTTGACCGTGCCGCAAAAAGCCAGCTTGCCGATATCGCCGCCCGGAAAAAACAGCGGGCTTATAACATAGCTGTCGGTCGTAAACGCGGTCCTGCCCCGTGGCAGCTCAAGCACCGCGGAATCGTTCGCGTCGCGCGCGTCTCCGCCGAAAGCCGCGTAAAATATATCCTTGATAAGGCGCGATGTCATCTCGCCGCCGCTGCCGTGAGCGAGGCGAATCGTCTCAGTCAAAGTCTTCCTCATTCCTTAACACAGCAAAACATGTCCTCTCGTAGCTCAGGGCTTTAGCCCTGATAGTCTGCTTCTATGTCAGCCCTTAAGGGCTGAGCTACATTTGCGTCGGCTGGTCTACATTCGCCATGTCATTGTATAAATAATACGCCGCGCAGGTCCCCTCGGACGAGACCATGCACGGCCCGACCGGGCGCTCGGGCGTGCAGCGCGAACCGAAGAGGGGACAGTCGGACGGTTTTATCATCCCTTTGAGGATTTCGCCGCAACTGCATCCCCGGTCCAAGCGAACTTCGCGCCGCTCGATGGAAAATCTTTTCGCCGCGTCGAAACTCGCAAAGCCCTCGCGAAACTCGAGGCCGCTGCCGGGGATTACCCCCAGGCCGCGCCACTCGGCGTCGCCCGGCGCAAAAACTTCATCCAGCATCCCCTGCGCCACCAGATTGCCCTCCGGCTCGACCGCCTTGGTATATATATTCGATATCCGCGGCTTCCCCGCGTTTATGTCACCGGCCAGGCGCACAATGGCCGCCATTATCTCGGGCGGCTCGAACCCGGCTATCGCCCCCGACACCCCGAACTCAGCGGCGATAAACGCATACGGTGTCTCCCCGATGATTACACTGACGTGCCCAGGGAGAATCAGCCCATCTATTTGGACCCCATCGCCGGCGAGGAGCGCCCGGATGGCCAGGGGAACGGTCTTATGGAGGTTGTAGACGCTGAAATTAGGTAGCCCTTCGGCTACGGCGCTTTTGACCGCATGCGCGGTGGCCGGCGCCGTCGTCTCGAAACCTACGCCCAGAAAGACTATCTCTTTTTGGGGTTCGCCGCGGGCGAACGCGAGCGCTTCAAGCGACGAATACGCGACCCGAATGTCGGCGCCCTCCGCTTTAAGCTCGGCCAGGCTGCCCGCGCTTCCCGGCACCCGCATCATATCTCCATATGTCACCAGGGTCACGCGGCGCTCCCCCGCCAGCTCCATAAACGCGTCGATATCAGAATCGGCGGTCACGCATACCGGACAGCCCGGACCCGACACAAACTCGATTTCCGCCGGCAGAACCGTGCGGATGCCGGATTTTCCAATCGCCATCGTATGCGTACCGCAGACCTCCATCAACTTGATGGGGCGCTTCGATATCTCACGCAGCCTCTCGACCATCAAACGGAAATATTTCTTGTGGACATATTTTTTGTCATCATCCCTGTCCACGAAGGATTTCCTCCCATATCTCAATCGAGGCTTGCGCCTCCTCGTCGGAGACTACATTGATTGCTTGACCCGCATGGACCAGCACCCAGCTTCCCAAATCCGCGTCGGGCGTCAGCATTACGCTGATGGTGCGGATGTTTCCCATCACATCTATCTCCGCCGAGAACGAATCCTTGTCGATAGCGACGATTTTAGCCGGTACGGCCAGACACATCTTTTGCCCTCCTATTCGAGCGTCAGCGGTGAGTATTTTATGATTACTCCGCGCTTGCCAACATGACCTGCCCGAGCGCCAAGCAACCGTCATTGGCGGGCAGCCGGCGATGGAAATATGCCTCCACGCCCCGCTCCGCCAGCCTCCCGGCAAGTATATCCATAACGAGGCGATTTTGAAAAGTCCCGCCCGAAAAGACGACCTTTTCCGCGTGATAGCGCCGCAAAAGAGTAGCGATCATCGCCGCCAGCGCTTCCACGAAGGTCGTATGAAACCGGGCGGCGAGTTGGGCCGGCGACGCACCCCGCAGCTTATCCTCGGCCATATCCCCCATAAAACTCCATGAGAGCCTGAGAAGCTCACCGTCGTCTATCGAAAAGGCATACGGACGGCACACCGGCGCGCTGCGCGCGAGCGCCTCCATGCGCATCGGGGCTTCACCCTCGTAGGTGACCCTTCCCGAGAAACCGCAGAGCGCCGCGGCGGCGTCGAAGAGACGTCCGCAACTGGATGACATGATACTCAAGTTTGCGCTGCCCGCCTGCGCCTTTACAAACGGCAAGACGGCCTCGCTCTCGGGCAGCACGGTGCGGACCCTATCCTCGTCTCCCCATAGAGAATAGAGCAGAATCGCCGCCATCTGGAGCGGATTTTTCGCGACCTCGTCACCGCGCGGCTGCCGGAACGGCGCCAGGGAACCGACCCGCTCGATATCCTCGTAATCTCCGAAGAAGACTTCGCAACCCCAGACCGAACCGTCATCGCCGTAACCGGTGCCGTCGCAGACGACGCCGAGAACCTTTTCATCGAGGCCGTTGTCGGCCATGACCGACGCGAAATGCGCTTTGTGATGCTGGACTTTGACTAAGGGAACGGCCAGTTCTAACGCTAAGCGCTCCGCGTGCGCCGCGCTCACGTACGCCGGATGGAGGTCGCAGACGATTTTTTCGGGCACGATATCTAGAAACTCGCCGAAGAACCGCAAGCCCCGCTCGTAGGCCCCGAAGTTCTTAAGGTTGTCGATATCGCCAAAGTACTGGCTCGGTATCGCCTTTTCCCTGCGCGCGTAGACAAAGACGCTCTTCAGGTCGCCGCCGACAGCGAGAACGGGTCGGACGGCGCGGGGCAGGGGTACGGCGCGGGGTACATAGCCCCGGGCGCGCCGGATAAAGTACTCCCCGGCATGGAAATCGCCATTGGGGTCGGCGCTGAAACTGCCCCTGAAAAACATGACGACCGAATCATCCGCGCGGTTTACGATTGCGCGCCCGTGCGTTACAAAGTAATCGGCAATCTCACCAAGTTCGGCGTACGCTTCGTCCTCGGTAAGAATCAGCGGGTCGCCGCTTATATTGGCGCTGGTCATGACAAGAACACTCAGGTCGTCATCGAAAAGACCGTACTGGAGCGGCGTGTAGGGGAGCATAACCCCGAGCGTGTCGAGCCCCGGCGCTATCTCGTCGCAAAGCGCGCTCCTCTCCCCACGTCTAAGCAAGACTATGGGACGGGCGGGAGAGGTCAGCGCCTTCTCTTCGTCCGCCGAGACCACACAATGCTCGCGGACGGCCTCGAGGTCGCGAAAGAGAAGCGCGAATGGCTTTGTCTCGCGCCGCTTGCGCTCGCGCATCCGGCGCACCGCGCCCGCGTTTTGCGCGTCGCAGCAGAGATGATATCCGCCGATGCCCTTTATCGCCGGCAAATAGCCTTTCTTTAAAAGCGCGCGTAGCCGCGCCGCGAACCGTGTATCATGGTTTGGCCTGCGTTCGCCCTCATCCTCAAAGAACGGCAAATCGTCTTCGGTCAGGGCTCGCCCTTGCGAATAGGTAAGGGACAATTCATCTTCAGAGAGGCTTCGCCCCTGCGCGTCAGCGAGCAAAAGCTTTGGCCCGCAAACCGGGCAGGCGTTCGGCTCGGCGTGAAAACGTCGGTTACCGGGGTCGCCGTATTCGGCGGCGCACCGCTCGCACATCGCGAAAGCGTCCATCGATGTGTTTCGCCGGTCATAGGGAGCGGCGCGGGTGATGGAGAATCGAGGCCCGCAATTGACGCAATTGGTAAAGGCGTAACCGTACCTGCGGTCGCTTTCACTATTAAACTCGCGAAGACAATCGTCGCAGCTCCCGATATCCGGCGGAATCGCAATATCCGTCACGCCGTCGGCGGCGCTTTCCTGTATTGAAAAAGTACTGAATCCTTCAGGCTGTGCCCGCGCCACAGTATATCGCTCGATGCTCGCGAGCGGCGGCGGCGCCCCGAGCAGCTCTTGAGAAAAACGCTCTATCGTTTCCTCGGGTCCCTCCAGCCTTATCGCGACACCGCCCGCCGTGTTCAACACCCAGCCACGCAAACCAAGCAACTGGGCGAGCCTATAGACATGGGGACGAAACCCGACGCCCTGAACGACACCGGAGACACCAATATCAACGGCGACTATGCTGTCTAGAACGATCTTCGCATCGACTTTTTCTTCTCGCGGTCTTTGTCTCATCGGTTGCCCTGATATCGAGCAGAAAGAAACTCTTTTCGACGCCATACCGCAAGCACTAGTCGAGCACGCCGATGTGGTCGAGCGGCCATATTACGTAGACCGCCTTGGCGATGACGTTTTCTTCGGGCAGCAATCCCCATTCGTGACTATCGTAACTCGCGTTACGGTTGTCGCCGAGAACGAAGAGTTGCCCTTTTTCAACCTCGACCGGGCCGTAGGCATATTGCGGCACGCGGGCTTTCTTCACCTTGTATTCCTCGCCGTCGATATATACCTTGCCGTCTCTTATCTCTACCGTATCGCCCGGCAATCCTATCACGCGCTTTACGAAAGGAGGCATATCCGGCTCTTGCCGCGCCCTTTCCGGAACGTGAAAGACGACGATATCACCGCGCGCGGGTTCTTTAAAATAATACAACAATTTGACGGTAAACAGACGGTCGCCCGCTATGATCGTCGGCTCCATCGAACCCGTCGGCACCCACCGAACCTCAGCCACCGCGGTGCGGATTCCAAGAGCGAGAACGAATGCGATGATGAGTAAGATAATGAATTCGCTTAGCGCGTCCCAAAAACGCTCTCTCACACTAACACCTCGAATGCTTTGATTTCCTGTTTTAGGCTTTGATTTCCTGTTTTAGGTTTCGTTTCCCCTGTAAATAATATTCCAAGAACGTCGGAAATGAAACAGGGGTTCGGCGGAGGGGTTCGGCGCTTGTGCGCGACGCGTGACTCTATCGGTCTAGCCGCCTTTCTCGGTTTAGCCGCCTTCCCTAGTAAACCCTACCCTTGCTTGACCCTTACTTAAAGCCGCCCGCATCTAAAATCTCCTGGGCGACCGCCTTGAGCGTAAGCTGCTTGTCCATGCTCCACTTCTGAAGCTGCCGGAACGCGCTCGCCTCATCCAGGCCTCGCTCTTCCATGAGCATACCCTTGGCGCGCTCCACCATCCTGCGAACCTCGAGGCGCTCCTCCAGGTTCTTTACCTGTACTTCGAGCTGCCTCATCTCTTGGAAACGACCGCGCGCAACCTCTATCGCCGGAAGGATATCCGATTTATCGAAAGGTTTAACGAGATAGGCCATGGCGCCAGCCTTTATCGCTTCATCGACGAGCGCTTTTTGGCTGTACGCCGTAAGCATTATGACGGGGCAGATGCCTTTGTTCGCGATTGCCTTGGCCGCCTCTATGCCGTTCATTTTGGGCATCTTGATATCTAGAATTGCGAGGTCCGGCGCGAGTTCCTCGGCCAGCTCCAGCGCCATCTCGCCATCCCACGCCTCCCCTACGACCTCATGCCCGAGTTCTGTGAGCATCTCTTTTAAGTCGAGCCGTATAATCGCTTCGTCTTCCGCAATCAATATCCGCAACCGCGACATCCATACTCCTTAGTATTGAAAGAATCCCACTACTCTATCCGCTACTGGACGACCGGCACCCGCACAACGACCTTTGTTCCGTTGCCGCCCGCTATCTCCCAGCTACCGCCCAGCTCATCCGAGACCAGGGTGTGAACTATCTTCATGCCCAAATTGCCGTAGTTGTTAAGCTCGAAGTTCTCCGGCAAGCCGCTACCGTTATCGCTTACTTCCATCGTAAGCATATTGCCGCGCCTCTTAAGCGTGATAACTATCTTACCGGTTGTTCTCTCTTCAAACGCGTGCTCCACCGCGTTTTGCACCAGCTCCGTCAAGATCAAAGCCAGCGCCGTCGCCATCGGAGACGGAATTTTGCCCGCGCTGCCGCGTGTGGCAATCGTAATCAACTTGTCCGGCTGTACGAGTCCCGTCTGTATCATTTTATTGATATTGGTCGCTATCTCCTTAAAATCGAGAGTGCCGCTGCCCGTCTGTGATAAAATCTCGTGGATGACCGCGATACTCGATATTCTGCCGACGCTCTCCATCAGCGCTTGCTGCGCCTCGGGAGTGGTCATCCGGCGCGATTGGAGCCTCAGCAGGCTGGCAATCGTCTGCAGATTATTTTTGACCCGGTGATGTATCTCCCTAATAGTGGCTTCTTTGATTTTAAGCTGCTGCTCGCGCGCGCGCACATCGGTCACATCGCCGACGATGGCGACGACGCCTTTGAGGCGATCGTTTTCTATCAAGGAAATCGCCCGTTTCGCCACAGTCATACCCTTTTCAGTGATTTCGCTGCTGACCGCTATGCGGTCTTCCATCGCGCTCGAAACCGGGCTCTCATTCAGCCCTATCATATAGATTGATTGGCCGGGCAATGTGCCCTCGACCCCCAACCGGCGGTAGATGGTGACAGCGTTCGGGCTCGCGTAGGTGATGATTCCGTTCGGGTCTATCCTAATCAACCCATCCCCGGCCTCTTTCGATGAAGGGAAGCCGATTCCCATATCGACACCCGCCCCTATCATCGCCATCAAGTCATCCGCCGCCTCGATATACATCTGCTCCATCTCGCTCGGACGCCAATTCTCGCGGAGCCGCCATTCTTTGGCCATCACCGCTATTACCACGTCGTCCAGCCTTATGGGAATGGCCGCTACCTCGATTTCTTCACCATCGCCGCCGATGCTCTTTTTTGTTGAAAAAGCTCCGTTCTTAAACGCCTTCGTAACGGCGAGCGGAGCTTCCTTAAAGATTTGTCCGACGATGCCCTCGGGATGAAAAGAACTAGCCGTATTAGGGCGCGCCGCAGCGACTACCAGCACACCGCCTTCGACTCTGCAGTAAACGACGATATCCGAGTAGCCTAAATCAGCCAAAAGCTGGATGTTCTTGGATACCGCCGCTATCTTCTCCTTCTGCTCCACAGTCAAACCGGGAACCCCGCTTAAAACATCTGATGTCCGCAATCTAAGACTCCCCCTGAGATACTCTTTATTGGAATCTCAACCTGATTGTAACATTTTTCCGCGAGGTATGAATGACTTGCAAACCGTTCGTGCCCGCCGCTCCCCGCGCCGTCTTCGTGATTATCGTCCTTGACCCGCCGTATGTCGTAAAATATAATTGTGAGGTAGCGGTCTGGAGCCGGTTCGGCCGAAGTGGCGGAATAGGCAGACGCGCTGGTCTCAAACACCAGTGAGGGCAACCTCATGCCGGTTCGATCCCGGCCTTCGGCACTTAAGACCCGGTTTTCCGGGTCTTATTCTTTTTAGCCGACCGAATAATCAGGGGTCAGGTCTTTAATTTTTAGTCTAGCCGTCACCACGCGCGCGCCGGTTGCATAATATCCGTAACAACCGTAACAACGTCCCCGGTACAGTGGTATACTGGTGCCATAAAGGAAAACAAATACTATAGCCTACCTAGACAGACGAGACCACGAAACCTCGACACACTACAAGACGCTATCGAGAGAGTCGTAAAGTCTAGGGGGCGGGCGCAAACTTCCTGGAGAGGAAGTCACACATGATGGAAGAGAAGTCTGCTTCGAGTTGGCTCGAGAAAACCTTGCTGGGCGTCGTCATACTGGTCGTGCTGGCAGTAGTCGGCGTGACGCTATTCCCTCGGGGCAACTCTTCGGATGGAGTTCCGCTCGCGACTATAGATGTTAAACAGGTCAAGGACTACCTGTTAGACAACACAGACCTCGAAATCACCGATGTTGAGAAAGACCCCGCTAAGAACCTGATTACAGTCTCTTACTTCAACGACGACGTCGAGGACGACGATGAGGTCCTCTTCGACATAGCCAACGATTCGACCAAGGTCATGCCCTTGCTCTTCGAGATGACCGGCGTCGAACGGGTGAAAATGGTCCAGTTCGGGACGTTTATAAACCGGGCCGGCGAAAGCAGTGTGGAGATTTCCGCCGCCGTCACGCTGACGAGAGAAAAAGTGAAAGAAATCGACTGGAATACCGTCAATTCTACGAACCGCGCGGGCCTGATAGCGGAAGCCGCCGAGGTCTACATCGACCCGGAAATCAGGGCGCAGCTAGACAATAAGGAACTCTTGGATTCGATAATAGCCCAGCTTTCCACCGATTAAGCGGGCGCTTTAACCCAGGCCGCGCACAAACCCGACCACAGATTCATCTTACGATACCATCTCGTCTTAAGCGTAATCGGCATCTTCGGTATCTTCGACGTCTTCGGCGGGTTCCGAAAACCCGGGTGCGGGTTCCGCCAATGAAAACGCTACGACCGCCACATCGTCATCGAGTTCGTCGTCGGCAAAGCTCGCCGCGGCCTCCAAGATCGCGCTCGGCATGTCCGCGACGTCTATCGACGCAATATCGATGAGCGCTTTCGAGATGCCGGGTTCGCCGAAGAGTTGTCCGTTGCTCCGCGCTTCGAGCAAGCCATCGGTATACAGAAGAACGACGTCATCGACGGCTATCTCATCATCGAAGCGCTCGTATGTGACTCCGTCGAGCGCTCCCAATGGTGTCGAGCCCAATTCCAGGAAACGCACGGTCGATGTCGCGCGGTTGAGAACGGCTGCCGGCGGATGGCCCGCTATCGCGTAAGAAAATCGCCCGGTCGCCGGATTGACGATGAGGTATGTGATGGTGATAAACTGGCCGTGCGTCATCTGCGATTCGATGACGCTGTTCGCGTGGGCTAAAACGTCGGCAGGCGAATCGTGCTCATGGGCAAACGCCCGTATCGTCATCTTGGCGAGCGCCGTCGCGGTCGCCGCCTGAAGCCCTTTACCCGACACATCGCCAATGACGATACCTATCTTGCCGTCGGGCAGGTCTATGAAGTCGTAGAAGTCACCGCCTACTCGCGCCTTTTCCGTCGCGGCTCTATACTTTAGGCCGAAGCTAAGCCCGGGTAGCTCATCGGGGGCGGAAAGCAACGCGTTTTGCAGCACCTCGGCGATATCGCGTTCTTTTTCGTAGAGCGTCGCGTTCTCAATCGCGACCGCCGCTTGACGCCCGACCGCTTCCAGCAAGGCGGCGTCACCGTCCCTGAAAACCTTCTCCGAGACCGCGGCGACCTGTACTATCCCGAACAGGTGTTCGCCGACGAGAAGCGGAACCGTCACTACCGCGTTTACCCCGAGCGCCAGGGCTTCTTTTACGGCCCGGGGGTCATTGCGATAATCGTTCGTCGCCACCGGCGCGCGGCTGTCGAGCACCGTTGCGGTAAGCCCCAAATCCGCGGGTATCATATCAGGCGCGTGTAGCTCGGGAACGCCCGAGCGATAACGGTACGATATCTTCCCTCGCTCTTCATCGTAGAGACCGAGCGACCCTATATCGGCCGCAACGAGGTCCATGGCATTCTTGATGATCTTGTCGAGCAGTTCCTCCATGTCCAGGCCGGAAGACATATCGAGGGCGACTCTGTTGAGAATCCGCAAATCCTCATTCGAGGCTCTAAGCATCAGCTCCGATTTGCGCGTCTCCTCATAGAGGCGCGCGTTTTCGATGGCGACCGCCGCCTGGTTGGCCAGCGCCATCAACAAGCTCATTTGTTTCTCGGTCACCCCGCCCATTCTGATTTGCGACATGTAGAGGCCAACGACCCCGAGAGCGCCGCCGCCGGATATGAGGGGGAGTGTGATGGCCGCATCGAAACCGGCTTTGAGCGCCTCTTCTTTGAACATAAACTCAGACGATGCCAAGTCCCGGGTAACGACAGGCTTTGCCGTCATCAAGACCTTTCCCGCGATTCCCTCGCCGGGCGCCATCGAGCGGCCGGTTAAATTGATATCTTTATCGCTCCAAAAGTACTCGATTACCAACTTCTTTTCAGCCTCGTGGTAGAAGGCAAACCAGACCGCCTCGGCGCCGAAATAGCCGCGCAACACGTTGACGACGGCATGGGTAACGACCGGGATGTTTAGCGCGAGGTTCATCTTCTCACCGGCTTCGACGATTCCTTTGAGTTCACCGACATAATCGCGGAGATTTTCCCGCATCGAATTAAAACTCAGCGCCAGCTCTTCTATCTCGTCACCGGTCTTGATGCCGCTGACATCGACGCTAAAATCACCCCCGGCAATCAACCGGGCCTTCTCGGCAAGACTGGTGATAGGCCTGACTATCCTTCCCCCAAGCCCCAGGCCGAGGATTACCGCGAGTAAAGCGATGATCGACGCAAGCAGGAGCCCGCGCAACAAGGCGCCGAAGATGGGAGATATGACCTGGTCGACCGGGACAAAGGAGCCCGCGCTCCACCCGATACTCCCGATCGGGACTTGCGCCCCCATGCGAAAGCTATCGTCGACAGGAAAGACCATCCCATAAGATAGGTATTCGCGCCCGGCAAGTGTCGTTTCTATGAACTCATGCGACTTCCAATCTCGCCGGTCGAACGCAAGCTTGGGATTTTGGCTTTGATAGACGACTATCCCATTATTGTCGACTATGTTATATCCGCCGCCCGGTACTTTAAACGTAAAGTATTGGTCGAGCTTGGTAGCGTCTACCGATGCTACTACCGCGGCCGCGAAGTCGGGGCCATCCCATATCCCCGCAACCACATCAAAACCCATCTCGCCGTTTTCATGGATGTACATCGGGGTGACCAGCCAATCTTTGCCGTCGATTAAGCCGTCCAGGTCGATAAGGTCTGGGTTGATTTTGCGACCGACTAATTTCGGGTTGGAAGACGCGAATATTTCGCCGTTTCTCTTCACATAATCGAGGCTAAACACCGGATAACTACCGGATACGCGCGATAAAAATGAACTCGCGCCGCGCCGCGAATAATCGTTCTCCTCGATAGCTATACCAAGCGCCCGCTCAGTTGTAACCACGTCCTTGAGAAGGTGCTCGAAGTTCGCGGCAACGACTTGCGCGACGACATGGCGCGCCGTCAAAACATCTTGCCGGCGTTCGATGTAGCGCCCGTAGTATGAGACTATACTAATTGCGACTAAGGGAATTATGATTGCTAAGTAACTTAAGAGAAGTTTTCGTCGTATCCCTTTATTCTTGTCGACAGTATCGCGAATCCCCATATATCCATTATCTTAAGCTTTTACGATTAAGTCAAAGAATACCGGGTGGTTTGAGTGCGTGCGCCCCGCCGGGCGCACAATGAGAAAGTCCCGCTCCTCGGAACGGGACTTGATTGTCAGTCAAGCCGTCTGCCACGACCCAGAAGCCTCGCCATGACTTCTGCTTTTTTCGTCTTGCCTGACAATTACTTTATCGACAAAATTTGACAGTGACTTTAGGCATATTATGGGAAGCTACCGGTCGGGATGTGGTCGGTCGAGAAGAGTGGCCGACTATTTAGCCGGCGTATTCGAGCGCTCGGCGTAATGCCCGATGCTCCTGAGTTTCTCGTATCGCTTGTCCGCAAGCGAATCTTGCCCCGCTGCCTTGAGTTCACCCAAAGCCGCGACAATCTCTTTCTTAAGATTCCGAGCCACCAGTGCCGGGGCGTGGTGCGCCCCTCCCAGCGGCTCTTTCACGATGGTATCGACGATGCCTAACTCAAGCAGCCTATCAGCGGTCAATCCCAGAGCCTCCGCGGCGTGCTCGGCGCCGACCTCACCTTTCCAAAGAATGCCGGCGCACCCTTCGGGCGTGATTACCGAGTAATATGAGTTCTCGAGCATGATGACCCGGTCTCCGAAACCGATAGCCAGCGCCCCGCCGCTGCCGCCTTCGCCAATCACGCTCACGATAACGGGCACTTTTAGCCCGCTCAATTCCATAATGCTTTCGGCTATCGCCACGGCCTGGCCTCTCTCTTCAGCGCCTATGCCGGGATGGGCGCCGGGTGTGTCGACAAAAGTAATCAGCGGCAAACCGAACTTGTCGGCCAGTTTCATTACGCGAATCGCTTTGCGGTAGCCCTCGGGATTGGGCATGCCGAAATTCCAGGCGATGTTCTCTTTTGTGTTGCGGCCTTTCTGATGGCCGAGTATCATGACCTTCTCGTCGTCCAAGCGGGCAAAACCACCGGTGATAGAAGGGTCGTCCTTAAAGGCGCGGTCCCCGTGGATTTCTATGAAGTCCG
This sequence comes from Actinomycetota bacterium, assembly GCA_018333515.1. Lineage (NCBI taxonomy): Bacteria > Bacillati > Actinomycetota > Actinomycetota bacterium. The sequence goes on along the minus strand of JAGXSZ010000036.1, from coordinate 54,828 downwards.
TAAAGACGGCCTCGATATAGTCGACCATTTTTGGCCGGTTGGGATGGCGCGCGAGTTGGACCTTCCGCCAGGCCGTCAACTTCGAATAAGTCCTTACACGCAGCTTCTGAATCTGCTCTTCAAGGTAACGGATCTCCGCCGCAATGTCTTCTTTTTCCGCCGATTCCAGCTTCTTCATCTCTTCTAATTTCGTCTCGAGCTGTACCAGGGGCCGCTCGAAATCGTATGCAAAACGTTTCATCGTGACCCCATGTAGTCGATGAGCCTGGATATCGTACGCTTCATATTAGCGCGGTCGACTATCATATCGATCTGTCCGTGCTGTAAATTAAACTCCGCCGTTTGGAAATCTTTTGGCAGTTTCTGTTTGATGGTCTGCTCTATAACGCGCGGCCCCGCGAAGCCTATCAATGCCCTGGGTTCCGCGATTATGATATCCGCGAGTGTCGCGAAACTTGCGGTAACGCCACCCGTCGTAGGATTGGCCAGCACAGAGATGTACGGGAGGCCCGCCGCGCTGTGTCTGGCGACCGCCGCGCTCGTCTTCGCCATTTGCATAAGGGATATCATTCCTTCCTGCATGCGCGCGCCACCCGAACTGCTAACCGTAATAACTGGAATTTTCTCAGCGGTAGCCAACTCTATAGTGCGGGTTACTTTCTCCCCGACGACCGCTCCCATGCTGCCGCCGATGAATTTGAAGTCCATGACGCCAAGGGCGACACGTCGCCCATCGATGAGCGCTCTGCCGCAGACCGCCGCGTCTTTGAGGCCGGTCGTCTTTTTAGCCTTATCGAGGGATACGGTATAGGCCTTAGCGCCCATAAAGTGAAGCGGGTCTTCGGAATACATCTCGGCCCACAGCTCTTCAAAGCTACCGGGATCCGTCAAATCCTCGATTCTCAGCTGCGCGGAGATAGAAAAGTGGTAGTCGCATTTCGGGCACACCATATGGTTTCGCTCGAGTTCTTTGATAAACAACGCCTCGTTGCAACCGGGGCACTTCTCCCAGACGCCATCGGGAACGGCGCGTTTCTCAGCGCTTTGCGCGTCGTCTTTTTGCTCTTTCTTAAACCAGTCGCCAATCGGCATATAGTACCAGCGCTTTTCGAGAATAGGGGTCAGGTCTTTAATCTTTAATCTAGATAAATCCGCACGCGTACACTCAAGGAAATCACCCAGCTTAACCAGTGCTTTTATCTAGCATCTAGGCTCCAACGCCGGTCTCTAGCTAGTATAGCTATTAAAATCCTACGTGTCTATCGCCTCTCGTATGCTCGACATATAGGCACGGGCTGCTTCGACACAACCGGCGCCGGCCTTTCCTACCAGGCCGACCAGGGCACTTCCGATAATCACGCCATCGGCTATCGCGGATACCTCTTTCGCCTGTTCGGGCTCGCTTATTCCAAACCCTACCGCGAGGGGCTTATCCGTGAGCGCTCGTACCCTATGTATAAAATCGGTCAGATTTGACGGCAGATTAGCCCTGGCACCGGTTACGCCTGTTAAAGACACGCAATATACGAATCCCTTAGAGAGTTCAGATATCCTTTCAATCCGCCTGTCCGTGCTGGTCGGGGCGACCAGCATGACCGTTGCGATGCCGAATTTGGATGCCGCCTCCGCCCACGGGCCGGCCTCTTCCGGCGGAAGGTCCGGAGCTATAACGCCATCGACGCCGCTTTGCGCGGCTTTTTCGGCGAACCGCTCGAGACCGTAGCGGTATATCGTGTTGTAATAGGTCATCATAACGACCGGGATATCTACGCTCTCCCGTGCCTGCCTGACCAAATCAAAGACCGTGTCGGTGTTTACACCGTTTCTTAGCGCGGCTTCTCCTGCCGCCTGGATGGTCGGGCCGTCCGCCAGCGGGTCGGAATAGGGCACACCGAACTCTATTAGGTCGGCGCCCGCCTTTGCGACCGCGACAAGCAGCTCAAGCGAGGTTTCGACGTCGGGATACCCGGCCATAAGATACGGCATCAGTGCCGTTCGGCTTTCCGCCCCCAACTCATCGAAGACCGCGTCGATTCTGTTAACGCTTGTAATAGCCATGATTAGAGGTTCACCCCCAACGCCGCTGCCACAACCTGGACATCTTTGTCGCCCCGTCCCGATAGGTTTACGACTATGATATCGTCTTTGCCGGTGCTCCCGATCATTTTATCGATATAGGCGACAGCGTGCGAACTCTCCAGAGCCGGTAGTATGCCCTCGGTCTGCGAGAGCAGCTTGAAGGCTTCGAGCGCCTCATCGTCGGTGATGGAGACATACTCGGCGAGCGCGTTGTCTTTGAGATAGCTGTGCTCGGGCCCCACACCGGGGTAGTCCAAACCGGCCGAGATGGAGTGCGCCGGCAGAACCTGGCCGTATTCGTCTTGCAGGAGATAACTGAGCGAACCGTGTAGGATTCCTCTGGCTCCTTTTGAGAGCGGCGCACCGTGCCGCCCGCTTTCAAGACCGTGGCCCGCGGGCTCGACACCGATAAGTCTCGTCTCCGTCCCGATAAAGGGATAGAAAATACCTATCGCATTGCTCCCTCCCCCGACGCACGCGATTACGAAATCAGGGGCACGTCCCTCGGCCCGCTCGATTTGCTCTTTGGTCTCCCGGCCGATAATGGTTTGAAAATCCCTGACCATCATTGGATACGGGTGAGGTCCGCCGACCGAACCCAGCAGGTAATAGGTGGTCTCGACATTTGTCACCCAGTCGCGAATCGCCTCGTTCATCGCGTCTTTCAGGGTTTTTGTCCCGCTGGTAACCGGAATCACGTCCGAGCCAAGCAAGTTCATCCTGAAGACATTGAGCGATTGGCGCCGGGTATCTTCTTCGCCCATGTAAACCTCGCACTCCAGGCCGAAGAGCGCGGCGGCGGTGGCGCTCGCCACTCCGTGCTGGCCTGCGCCGGTCTCGGCGATTATCCGCTTCTTGCCCATCCTCTTAGCCAGAAGCGCCTGGCCAATCGTGTTGTTGAGCTTATGCGAACCGGTGTGGCAGAGGTCTTCGCGCTTCAAATATATCTTCGCCCCGCCGTAATGCTCGGTCAGCTTTTTGGCGAAGTATAGCCCGGTCGGCCTGCTAATATATTCTCGCTGATAAAACGCGAGTTCGTCTTTGAAAGCCGCGTCGTCACGATACTTTTCATATGCTTCGACGAGCGCTTCGAGCGCGGTCATCAACGTCTCGGGGACGAATTGCCCCCCAAATTCGTCGAAATGACCTCGCTCATCTGGTAATAAGCATTGCATGAAACTAACTCCTTTTGCCGGAACTCAACCGGCATCGATAAATGCTCTCGACGGGACGATATTCGGTACGCTTTCGCTTTGCCAAACGCTATCGCTTCAACGCGCGTTGTCATTTCGAATCGCGCGTTGTCATTTCGAATCGCCCGCGCCGATTCGTCTTAGTGGTCGCATTCGCAGACCGCTCTCATAAACTCACGGAGCTTGTGCTTATCTTTCTTCCCCGGTTTGAATTCGACGCCGCTGCTTACATCGACCGCGTACGGCTTGACGACTTTAATCGCGAGGGCGACGTTTTTCGGGTCGAGACCGCCCGCTAAAATGAGCGGTTTTCGCGACTCCAGGTTGCGCACGAGTTCCCAGTTTAGATGGATTCCGGTTCCTCCGCGCCGGCCTTTGGCGTAAGCGTCGACGAGAAAGGCCTTCACATTCTTGGACGGCTCAAGGAGCGTCTCGGCCTCGAACTCGTCTTCCCTGAAAAGCCACTCCTCGATCTCCGTATAGTTTCTCATCCTGAACGCTTTGATGGCTTTGACCCGCAGCTGCCCGCAGTATTCGGGCGTCTCGTCACCGTGGAGCTGGACCGCATCGAGATTGCAATAATCGGCTACGCGTTGGACATCATCGACGGGCGTATTTACAAACACACCGACTGTCGCCACAAACGGCGATACCTCGTCTATGACTCCCAGCGCCTGATCCGGCTCGATGCGGCGCGGGCTGTCCGCGAAGACAAACCCGAGAGCATGCGCTCCGAACTCCACCGCCAGGAGCGCATCCTCTTTATTGGTTATCCCGCAGATTTTCACACGCGTCATTGTCCCGGCCAATCGTTCCTTGTGTCGACTCTTGTTTTCGGGTATATCCCCGCTATTCCTTATCGTTGCAGGCTAGCATAAAATCGTAGTCCTTCAGGCCTTCCTTCAAGTAGCTATCGTAAGCGGTCATATCGAAGTAGCCGTTGCCGCTTAGACCGAAGAGGATGACCTTCTCTTCGCCGGCCTCCTTGGCCTTGAGCGCCTCATCGATAGCGGAGCGAATCGCGTGCGAACTCTCCGGAGCCGGTACTATTCCCTCGGTGCGCGCGAACTGCAGCGCGGCGTCGAAGACCTCGGTCTGGTGGTAGGCGACCGCCTCGATGATGCCCTTGTCGTAAAGCGCGCTGACGATTGCCGAATCACCGTGGTATCTCAAACCGCCGGCGTGTATTCCGGCCGGGATAAAATCATGGCCGAGCGTGTACATTTTGGTAAGCGGCGTCAAGCCGGCGGTGTCGCCGAAGTCATAACGATATTCGCCTTCGGTAAGGGTCGGGCATGCTTTGGGCTCGACCGCCACGACCCGCATCTCTTTGCCGGTTAGCTTATCTTGGATGAAAGGGAAGCTCAAGCCCGCGAAGTTGCTGCCGCCGCCGCAACAGCCGATGACGATATCCGGGTAGTCGCCCGCCATCTCCATCTGCTCCTTGGCTTCCAGCCCTATAACGGTCTGGTGCAACAAAACATGGTTGAGAACACTCCCGAGTGAATAATGGGTATCTTCACGCATGGCTGCATCCTCTACCGCCTCGCTGATAGCGATGCCTAGGCTGCCGCTGGAATCCGGGCTGACTTCAAGAATTTTCATGCCGGTCTGGGTATTCGTGCTCGGACTCGCATAGACGGTAGCCCCATAGACCTGCATCAGCGAGCGCCGGTATGGCTTCTGGTCATAGCTGACCCTTACCATGTAGACGACGCACTCCATACCGAAGAAGCTGCACGCCATGGAGAGCGCGCTTCCCCACTGGCCGGCGCCGGTCTCGGTCGACAGCCTCATGATGCCTTCTTGTTTATTGTAATAGGCTTGCGCGATGGCGGTGTTGGGCTTGTGGCTGCCGGTCGCATTCCCGCCTTCATACTTATAGTAGATTTTGGCCGGGGTATCGAGCGCTTTCTCGAGCCGGTGCGCCCTGAAGAGCACTCCCGGCCTGTAGAGATTATAAACCTCGCGGACTTCGTCGGGTATCTCTATCCACCGCTCGGTGCTTACCTCTTGCTTGATAAGCTCCATAGCGAAGAGCGGTGCGAGGTCCGCGGGACCGATCGGCTCTTTTGTGGCGGGATGGAGATACGGCTCCAGCTGGAAGGGGAGGTCCGCCAAAATGTTATACCATGCGGTCGGCATCTCTTTTTCGCTCATTAAAAATTTCGTTGTCTTCAAATAACTCACTCCTTAGCTTATTTGCATATGTCTTTAAACCGCGCTATGCGTGATTGAATACGCCTCTACTGAGTCGAAGTCCCTCGAACCCGGCTATTGCTAAGTTCATCACCGGCCGGCCCGGGCGCTCAACAGCTCGGTCAATTTTGCCGCGGGGTCGCCGCTCTTTAAAAGCGCTTCGCCGATGAGAAAACCGTTCGCGCCCGCCTCTAATAATTTGCCGATATCCGAGCCGGTCGAAATGCCGCTTTCGCTTATGACAACCCTATCACCGGGAACCGTCTCTAGCAAGTCAAAAGACGTGGCCAAGTCGGTTTTGAGCGTATCGAGATTGCGGTTGTTTATCCCGATGAGCCTCGCGCCGCTTTCGATTGCCCGCTCGAGTTCGCCTTCTGTGTGAACTTCGAGCAATACCTCAAGACCCAATTGGTGCGCCAAATCCATCAGCGCGGCCAGCTCGTCGTCGTCGAGTATGGCGGCGATGAGCAAGATGGCGTCGGCTTCGAAATACCCCGCCTCGAAGACCTGGTAGGCGTCGACGATAAAATCTTTGCGCAGCACCGGAAGGGCGCTCGCGCCTTTGACTAGACGCAGGTCTTCCGGCGAGCCGCCAAAGTATTTCTCGTCGGTCAAAACGGAGATGGCTACCGCGCCGCCGCGCTCATAAATCCCGGCAAGCTCTTCGAGCCCGTATGCCGTGTTCATCTCGCCGCCCGAGGGTGAGCGACGCTTTATCTCCGCGATAACCGCCACGGGGCGCGATTGCAGGGCGCCTATAAGGCTGCGCCTTGCTTGGCCGTTGCTCGACATGAGTTCACCGATGGGGCGCCGTTTTTTTGCCGCTTCGACATAGAGCCTCGTGTCGGCCACGATTCTATCGAGTATCAATTTTAACCCTCCCTGCCGGCTCGTTGGCTAAATTCACGGAGCGCTTCGAGTTTAGCCAATGCGTTTCCGCTGTCTATCGATTTCGCCGCCAGTTTGACACCTTCTTCGAAGGATTCAGCCCTATCGGCGGCGATCAGCGCGGCGGCGGCGTTCATCAACACGATATCGCGCCTGGGCGACTTTGCGCCGCCTAGCACTTCAAGTGTTATTTTGGCATTATCCTCGGCGTTTCCTCCTTTTAGCGTATCGATACTCGTCCGCTTGAGCCCGCACTCCTCCGGGATGACCGTGTAGGTCGTGACCGTGCCTCCCTTGAGTTCGGAGACTTTGCTCTCACCGGTGTTGGACAGCTCGTCAAGGCCGTCATGGCCGTGGACGACGAGCGCGTGCTTGATGCCCAGGTTGCCCAGCACGTGAGCCATGACCTCGGTCAAATCCGGGTCATAGACCCCGAGCGCCTGCGCGGTCGCGCCTGCCGGGTTGGTCAGCGGGCCGAGGATATTAAAGACGGTCCGGACGCCTATCTCGCGGCGCGGGCCGAGCGCGTGCTTCATCGCGCCGTGAAAGTTAGGCGCGAACATGAAACCGATGCCGATATCCTCAATCGCTTTTTCGACCTCGGCGGGGGTCAAATCTATCCGTATCCCGAGCGCCTCCAAAACATCGGCGCTGCCGCTCTTGCTCGACACCGACCGGTTTCCATGCTTGGCGACCGGGACGCCCGCACCCGCCACTACGAACGCGACCGTCGTCGAAATGTTAAAAGTATTTTGCTGGTCGCCGCCGGTACCGCAGGTATCGACTATCTCGACGACCTTGGGTTGGATGCGGCTCGCTTTATCCCGCATTACCTTGGCGAAGCCGGATATCTCATCGACCGTCTCGCCCTTCATGCGCAGAGCGGTAATAAGCGATGCAATCTGCGCCGGTGTTGCCTCGCCGCTCATCATAATCTCCATGACCTGCTCGGCCTCGTCTCTTGTGAGGTCGTCGCGGTCTATGACTGTCTTTATCGCCTGAACGATCATCTTGCCCTCCTTAACCCAAACACTTATCTAAACCGCGGCGGCGCGGCTGGTGTCGCCTGCCGCGACGAAGTTCCTTAAGAGCGCCTTTCCCTCGCTTGTCAAAATCGATTCGGGATGGAACTGCACGCCTTCGATGGGGAAGTCGCGCCGGCGAAGCGCCATGATAAGCCCGTCCTCGGTCTCGGCCGATATTTCAAGCTCCGGCGGGAGCGATTCGCGCTCCACGACGAGCGAGTGATACCGCGTCGCGATAAACGGATTCGGCAAGCCCTCAAATATCGTCTTTCCGTCGTGGCTTATCTTCGAGGTCTTGCCGTGGACCAGAACGCCCGCGTGGACGACCTTGCCGCCGAATGCGGCGCCGATAGCCTGATGTCCCAAGCACACACCGAGTACCGGTATCTTGCCCGCCGCCGCCTTTATGAGGTCGATAGATATGCCGGCCTCCTCCGGCCTCCCCGGGCCGGGCGATATGACGATTTTGTCGGGTTTGTCCGCCAGGACATCGTCGACACTTACCTCGTCGTTTCTATAAACAACGAGTTCTTGACCCATCTCGGCCAAATATTGCACCAAATTGAAAGTGAATGAATCGTAGTTGTCGATCATTACAATCATCATTGTCCTCCAAACTACTCGACGGCCTCCAAACTACTCGACGGCTCGCAGCGGGCGCTCTGCCCGCGGCCTGTCGGCGGCTATTCTTGCCCAAATAAAAAACCCTCAATCCCGTATGGGACGAGGGTCAAAAGTCTCGTGGTGCCACCCAATTTCACGGTTCCCGGATGTTTGTGTCGTGCGCTCTCCGGGTTCCGCCTCTTGTGTACGGTACGGATACTTCGGCTATGGCCCCGCTCTTGTCTCTGTGAGCTTTGGACCGCAAACTTTAAACTATCTTATACCGCCCTTCCTTTTAACGGTGGAGGCTCCGGTGACGCTACTTGGATATATTCCTTTCGCGTCTACGCCTCGGGGGCCCACTCGACTAGTAACTCGGTGCCGGCTTTCACCAAACCCGGCTCGCTTCTTACCCGTTCTTCCAGCCTACTTTCCCCGTCATAGGCAGATATTTAGTTAAGGTGAAGGTAACACATGCTCGACAGCATGTCAATTGTTCCGCCGTTTCTTATCGTTCTTTATCTATCTCGAGCCTATACAGGCATGTGTTCGCCCGCAACAGTTTGAGCGCCTCATCCTGATCGAGCCCGATATCATCGAGCGCTTGCGAATCGAACGCCGTTTTATCCAAGGCGCTGCTCCTGCAGAGAATAGTCTGGCTCTTTATGCGGCTTCCGTTTATAAGAGTCTTATCGAGAATTATTTTTCGCACGTTTTGATGGCAGACACAAAATGGGTGAACCACCGCCGCATCCGGATGCAACATCCTATGTTTTTCGGTAAGAGCGACAAACGCTTCATTGTTTTCATCACTAAGTTGCTTTACGGTATCCCTGAACGGACAACTCGCGGTGCCGTAGATATCGGCGCCGAGCGGGATGGGCTGTGACTCCAGCTTCGAGATAGCCGCTTCGCCGTTTTTTATCGCCTCGAAAAAAGCTTCCTTCGAGGGATACCGCTCTTCCGGTAACGATTGTCCCATTTTTATCAACGTATCCTCTATCAAGCGTATCGAAACATCCATCGAGGATCCAAAATCTTTGAGATAGTTGACCAGCCCTTCGACGGGTGCCCTCCTGACGGCGGAGCCCGAAATCACGTGGTCGGCCTCGTATTGGCTGCCGATTTCGTAACCCTTATTCGTTATTTTATACTCCAATATCTCGTTGCTGTGCTCGCTCGCCCGGTGTTTTAAGACGAGCAACGCCTTGCGCACCCTCGACTCCAGCTCGACGTACTTCAGTTGTATAATCGTCTCTACGATGTAAGGAAGCCCGAATTCCAACCCGCCGACATCCCCGAGAAAAAGGCTGTCTTCCTGTAGGAGCATGCTCGTGACTTTATGCCTGCGGAACGAATTTACCATCGAATAAGCGAGACTTCTCATACGCTTAGGCTCCTCACCGATGCTCTCGAGATGATTAAACGCATCGACCACCGCGCGCTTGACGTCGTATTTTAAGATAGCGTCATCGAACTCGCCACCCGGTTTGCGCGCTATGCTCAAAAAGACCTCGGGTGTGGTGAAAATCATCTTGAGCTTGCCTTCTTTTTCGTACTTTTCTAGGTCGATGCCGATGGAGCCGGCGTCCCGGTAAAGGGAGGCTGAGAACTCTTCGAATGTTACATAAAGGCCGGCTTCTCCGTTCTCGATTCCGTTCGCGAGAAATTGGAGGGCCAGCGTCGTTTTACCGGTACCCGGAGCGCCCTTGACCATGCAGGAAGCGCCCTCGTAAAGCCCGCCGCCGAGCATGCGGTCTAACATATCTATCCCGGTCTTAAGCCTGTTATCCATTCCAATCCACCTCTGCGAATTCCTGCTTGATTGACGAGCGCCGTTATTTTACATGTCGTATGGCCAGGCATCGGATCGTATTGCAACCATGCCGTCAAACTATTTAGTAGCCCTATTTTATTGGAAGTTTGTGAAAAATGCAACTATCTTCAAAAAGGCCGGGCATTCGCCTATCCGCGTCGTTGATTTTAAAGAAAACAAAGAGCCCGCGGGTGGCGGGCTGTGGCTTGGTGTTTAGTATTTGCGTCCTATAACTATCTTTCCCTTGTTGCGCCCCCTCGGAGGTCATCGCTTCCGGACTTTCCGCTTTTCGCTCCGAAACCGCGGGATTCGCCAAATGCGGGAGCATTCTTATCTTTAGCTTCTGCCCCGGTAGTTGTCGTGTCGGTACTTTGCGATGATTCCTCGCCGCCATCTTGAACGTCACTGCTTATGTTCTCACCGTTAACCGGAGTACTCTCCCTAAACTGCTTAGGCTTTTTAGTTCGTGGCTGCTCAGGCTCGGGCGCCGCCCGCCTTTCATCACGCATGTTTAACTCTTTATCACGCCTCACCCCGTCACCGGAGCCTTTCTTATCGATCCCGGCCTCGACATCGTTTTTGCTTCCATCGCCGGCGTCGACCTCCCCGCTGTTACTGAGCGCCCCGCTGTTACTGAGCGCCCGCTCTATCGCAGGCTTCGCGGTCTCCGGAACTTTCTTCAAAACCGCTTCGAGAACAACCCTGTTCTTCTTGGCAAGAACGTCCATGGATGACTTAAACTTCTCGTTATCTCCCGCCGCGGTCTGGGCCGCCTCGATATTCTTGGCAACCGCCTCTACTAAGGCCGGGTTATTTTTATTATCTTTTTCCAGAGCCTCCAGCTCATCGACTCGCTCTGCCGCAAAATCCAAATATAGGACGGCTTTTTTCTCATCGCTGCCGGCCACCCCGACTCTCACTTTCTCTACGGCAAGCTTTACCGGATAGAGCGGGGTGCCGGGCAAGCTCTCTTTGGCCATGACAATAGTGCCGCCGCTCAACATCGCGAAGACCAGTGTCACAATGCCCAGCTTCGCGAACGGCCTGCTCAGAAACGACGTCTTCAAATTCCGCCTCGATCTCCGCGACATACTTTGACGCTCGACACCCGTCTCCCATGCTTTATGCTCGACCGCTGCGAGCAACCTCTCTCTCGCCGCGCGTTTTTTCTCATAGTCGGGCTCGATTGTCGCGGCCTCTCTCAATCGCAGCGCTAAAACGAGCAGCGGCTCAAGCGCGAAGCGCTCCTCATTGTATGCGTCGAGGCACTCTCGCAACGTCTTCTCATCCTTTATGATTGCTTCGACACACTCGTCTAGTACGTCGATGATATCCCTTTTCACTTACTCTCTCCCTAAAGTCTTGCCTAGAGCGTTTATAGCTCGGTGCCGCAATGCCTTGACCGCACCTACATTCTTACCTATTACCTCGGCGACTTCCTCGTTGCTCATCCCCAAGATGAAGCGGAATATTATCACCTGCTGCTGCTCCTCGGTGAGCGTCTTTATCGCATCGACCAGGCTTGCCCTATCGTGCTCGCGCATCGCGGACTCTTCCGGTCCGCACCCGCCGACATAGAGAGAATCCTCCTCGCACGAGATGTCGACCATCTCATACTTGCCTGCGCGATAAAAATCGATGACCAGGTTGGAGGCGATTCTGAATAACCAGGACGAAAACGGCGCTCCCCGCCATTCGAAACCCGATATCTTCTCGAGGGCTTTTAAAAACACCTGTTCGGCAATGTCTTCAGCTTCATGGCGGTTGCCTACCTTATAGTAGGCGTAGTTAAAAATCTTATCAAAGTACAGGTCGTAAATTCGACCGAAAGCTTCGGTGTCGTAGTTTTTAGCTCTTTCTACTAGTTCTTTGATGTCCGTTAGTGTATCCATATTGCCATAGCTTTCACTTGTTTTAACGGCTATTCGACCATTTAGTTACGGGTAAACGAATAATTTTAGGACAACAAGCCTTCGCCCATCCTAATTCATGTCTCAGGGATTTTGCGGTTCAAAATAGCGACCCTGCGACCAGGGATTGCGATTGATCGCGGCTTAGGCCCTTAAGCGCCGATACCGGCCACGCATAACGCTCCCCACCATTCTATCGTCAACAACATAATAAATGTATACTCACGTTTTCCGGCTACGATGTATTAGTATCTAAAAACTCTCACGTATTTTTAATTTAGGCCGTAACCTTGTGGCTTTAGCTCCGTTTAAGTGGTTGAATACTGCCACACCAAGCGCCATTTTATAGAGCGCTCGCCAAATCTATAAACCGCTTTTAAGCAGAGGATTATCGAGGAGGAAAAAATGTTCAAAAGACTATTAGCCCTATTCTTAGCGGCAATGCTCGTAGTGCCCGCCGCCGCACCGGCATCCGGCAAATCCGATACCGCCGCGGGCAAGGCGACCGGCAAGAGCCAGGAGAGACAATATCCGGAAGCAGCGGCCGCGGACGACGAAAGCGAAGACGGCGATGTGGCCAAGAAAGACAAGCGCGAAGAAGGCGGGAGGGCCGGGAGGGCCGGCGCCGACAAGGCAAATATCGTCACTACGACAGAGAATGACGACGATGACGCGAATTCAACCCCGAGGAATGTAAAACCGAGAAAGCCTGAAAAACGCCTCAAAGATATCGATGTCAACGAGGGTAGAGAAGACACCGCTACCAGGGCCTTAAGAAGGGCCGAGAAAGAAGCGGACAAAGCGGCGCAGAGGGCGTTGCGGGAAGAGCGCAAAGCTGAAAAGAGGGCGTTGCGGGAAGAGCGCGGGCTGGGGAGTATCGACAGCAGCCGTACTATCGATAATAGCCGTACTATCGATAATAGCGGTACAATTGAAAACACAGGGACTGCGCGGGGCCTGCAAAGGGCGGCAGCCGTCATCACGGCGAATATCGAAAGAATGATCGCAAAGTTTAACCTAGCACCGTTCGGTGACGGCACCAAGAACGCCCAGGCAAGCCTGACGAGAGTCCTTAAGAAATTCAACACCTGGATAGAGCTTATTCTCGCGGGTGGGAAGAAACATCCCGGTAATGGTCTGGGAAGCAACGAGGATACTGAGACCTCAGGCACGGCAGGAAGCTAGCATCATCCGAGACTATGGCTTAAGCCCGCTCATGAGCGGGCTTTTTCTATTCTCTAAATCTTTATGAGCCGCCCTAGTGATTTATGAGCCGGCCAACTCTTCGCTGACATGATAGCTTCGCGCGACTTGGGTAACGAGCATAACGCAGGTTCCGTCTTTTGCCTCGTCGATGGCGACTTTTTCCATAAGCGCCAACATGAGCGGGATACCACGCCCCCTGAAATCGACCTCTTCGCCGTTGGGCCCACGCACACAGCGCCTAAATCGACCCTCGTCTTTTATAGTAACGGTCAAATACTCGCTATCGCAAGTCGCTTTGAGGCGCACGATATTGTCACGTCCTAACGGCGAGCCGTGTTCAATAGCATTGGCCGCGGCTTCACCGACGGCGACTTGGAGATCGAAGAGTTGCTTTTCATCGAGGTCACAGTGATTGCCGATGAAATCTATATGGTCGCGAATGCGGGCAAGGTTCGATGATTCGCTCCCTATAGTAAACTCATCTACGGAATTGTGGAGAACGCACCGTTTACACCTGTACATCGAGCGATCATTCTTACGTGAGCACAAAAACAATCATATCCTTTACAGCCGACCACTTGACAATCAGGGTAAAAACATACGCTTAGAATCCCGACAACATCGACCTATTCCTGTGGACGCCTATGACTGTAATCAACACAGAGCATCATCTCCGGCTAAACGCTCCCATGCCCGTCGACGTATTCCGCGGACCGGACTTACTAATGCTTAATCTAATTTTAAGCCTCTATATTACAAGCGTCAACAACAAACCGGTTGCATAACAGCCAAGCAATCCCCCTACCTCTATGCCCGCAAAGCGGTGCCTGCGTAGCCGGCCTGGTCTATCGCCGCGAAGAGCGCCCGCGCTTTATTCTTGGTTTCGATATATTCCTTCTGCGGGACCGAATCCGCGACAATGCCTGCGCCGGCTTGAACATAAGCCTGGCCCTCTTTTATAACGATGGTACGGATGGTTATACCGCAATCGAGGTTGCCGTTAAACCCGAAATACCCGTATACGCCGGCATACGGCCCTCGAAGCGTCGGCTCCAACTCATCGATGATCTCCATCGCCCGAATCTTCGGGGCTCCCGAGACCGTTCCCGCCGGAAACGCGGCCCGCAGCGCATCGTACGCGCTTCTGCCTACCGCCAGCTCGCCGGTGACCGTCGAAACGATATGCATGACATGCGAATACCTCTCGACATACATCAAATCATCGACTTTGACCGTTCCGGGCCCGCAGACCCGTCCGATATCGTTTCTGCCTAAATCGACGAGCATGACATGCTCGGCGCGCTCTTTTTCGTCCCCCATGAGGTCGTCCTCGAGCATACGCTCTTCGTCCGCACTCGCCCCTCTCGGCCTGGTCCCCGCTATCGGCCGGGTGAGAACGGCTCCGTCCTGAACTTGAATGAGCGGCTCGGGGGAAGACCCGGCTATCACGCAATCCCCGGTCTTGAGATATATCATGTAGGGGGATGGATTGATGGTGCGCAGCACGCGGTAGATATCGAACGGCTCGATGGTAACGGGCGTCGAAAATCTCTGCGAAAGGACGACTTGAAAGATATCGCCGTCGTAGATATATTTTTTGGCCTGCTCGACCATCTCGGTAAACCTGCTCTCGGTAACATTCGAGGAGAATTCACGCGTCTTGAAACGGGCCAGCTCAACGAGTTGAGTGTGGGCGATGGACGCGCGCAGTTTCTTAATTAACCCGTCGATCTTCTCGACCGCGCCGCTGTAGAGTTCGTTGAGGTCGCCACCGTTTGCGCGGGCGTTTACAACGACTTTTATCTTATGCTTCAAGTGGTCGAAGATGACTACCGTATCGGTCAGCATAAAGACCATCTCCGGGATGTCGAGGTCGTCGGTCGCGTTCCGCGGTATCTGCTCGAAGTAGCGAACGGCGTCGTAGCCGAGGTATCCGACGGCTCCGCCATAGAACGGCGGAAGCCCTTCGATGTCCGCCGGGCGATACGCGCCCATCTTCTCCTCTAGCACACTGAGCGGGTCATCGACACCCTCCAGAACGGCGTCCTCCTCGCCTTCTATCGTAACGCGATTTCCATGCGCGGTGATGACGAGGTAGGGATTGCTCCCGAGAAACGAATACCTGCCTTGTTGCTCGCCGCCGACGACGCTTTCGAGCAGGAACGAGTTGGTCTCGTTGCCGAGCTTCAGAAAAGCCGAGACCGGCGTGTCCATGTCGGCGATGATTTCCCTGTAGACCGGGATTACGTTGTAGTCCTGGGCCAATTTCTTAAAATCGCTTCGAGATGGTGTATACATTTTTATCCTCCATAAATAAAAATACCCTCAATCCCGCTATGGGACGAGGGTCAAAAGTCTCGTGGTGCCACCCAATTTCGCAGTTCCCAGTATTAACGTCTTATGGACTCTAGGTTCTGCCTCATGTGTACGATACGGATACTTCGCTTCTCGGTCTGCTCTTTTTACTGTGAGCTTTTGAGTGTGAGTCTTGGACCGCAAACTTTAAACTATCTTATACCGCCCTTCCTTTTAACGGTGGAGGCTCCGGCGACGCTACTAGGGATAAAATCCTTTCGCGTCTACGCCTCAGGGGCCCACTCGACTAGTAACTCGGTGCCGGCTTTCACCAAACCCGGCTCGCTTCTTACCCGTTCTTCCAGCCTACTTTCCCCGTCATAGGCAGATATTTAGTTAAGGTGAAGGTAACACAGCCGAAATACGCTGTCAATGCGGACGGCTTTTATGTAAGGGATTTATGGCACCGTGTGGCGCATAGCCGGCGGCTACGCGGCTTCGCGCTTGCTGGTTATGTATTTAGAGACCATCGTGCATAGTTCCTTAAGGTCGGCTTCGGAATCGCGCGCTGAAAAAATATTTTCGCTCGCCGCCAGAGGCTCGTTCGACAGCGTCGCGCCGGCATTGGCGAGTGGTTCCTTAAAGGATGGTGGAGCGGCAACCGCCAATCCGCTTACGACATCCGCTGCGATGAGAGCAAGCGCGCCCTCACCTACCGAAACGATAGCGGCATTCTGCTCAAACGCGCGCAAAATAACCGTCTTGCCCGCAAGGCTATCCGCGACAGCGTTCGCGGTGGCGCCATCGGCGATAACGACAACGTCAAAATTTTGCCCGGCCGCGTCCGCGAACGACATATCGCTATGCGTGCTGAGCAAGCTGGTCGAGTCGCAGACCTCTTCATCCGCCGATGAACTCGCTATGCGCGTCGATGCGTCGAAATCGCCAAAGCAATCCCATATTATCTCGAACGCCCTCGCGTCAAGCCCATCAGTCGCCAAAAACAGAACTGTCTTGTCTATCATGTCGGCCATATAAATCCCTCCAAAATTTAGATGCGCAACTTTTCCATGTTCTTATTTACCCTCGCGCAGTTTTTTTACCGTTCAGAAAAGATATAAGCCAAATATTTTTAAGAAAGGACGCTGTTAATATAAGGCATGCTCGATTATTTAGGAATTATTGATGCCGGCAAATAGTTGTTGCCGCGGCCCCTAAGACCTTGCCGATAATCGATGCGGAAAGCGAAATGGGATAAACAATATCATGTTGAGAAGACAAGGTAAAGTGTAAGTTTATCAAGTAAAGCGCGTCCCGCTAGCCAGATTCTCCTTACTACTCACTTATCCTAACGTGGATTTCACTTATCATTTCGCTATACCTCTGCCTTGAATAAGATTTTGATGGCCTATGTCTAACTGCTTTTTGCAGAAGTCTTCGGAGAACCAGAATTCCAATTTCTTCTCCAAGCCCAAAGACTTAAGGGTTTTTTCCAAAGATACTATTTGCTCACCCAAGCGAAGCATAGCAGCAGTCTGGATCGCCTTGGCGTCCCCGGAACAGAAATAATAATCCGGCAGTCGCCCAGCAAATAATAGCGCAAGCGCCTCTCTCTCACCTGGGTGAATATGCTCAACGAATTCGCGGTCAAACTTACTCTGAAGCTCATCTAGCTCTTCAAGGGATGCCGAAAATTCTTTTATTTTACCAGCATCAATAAGTAACGGAACGTTTATAGAAGTTGGAATTTGGCCTTCTTCGAGTGAATAATATAGCGCTTCGTCTCTGGCTATGATAGATGGAACAACAATCTCAGCTCTCTCAATAAGTAGCTGCCAAATACCAAGCTTATGAGCCTTAATAATCACATTTGCATCAAGAAGCAGTAATTTCAAGTTCGTAGTTCTCCCACTCATCAAAACCGTACTGCGATAGAATATTAGAAAGATCTATTAAACTCGTATCAAGGTACTTAGATAGCTGCATGCGTGATAACTTTCCTTTTTGATAAGCGAGAAACGCTAATCGCACAAAACGATCAGGTAATGGCAAAGGGTGCCGCCAGTTCCTATACATTGTAGTCTTATCTACAGCTTGAAATGCAGGGTCATCAAGGAGCGCTTGAACTTTATCCTGACTAATCTTATTTAGACGGTAGAGTCGCCAAAGCAAAGCTGCCGTCGACACTTCAAACTCGCGAGCGACCTCGACAAGGTCGCTATAATGTATAACCTCGTCTTGAATTCTATTTTCAAAAGCATCTCTAATCGCATGTTTAGGCATTAACAGGTAAGAGGCAAAAGCATCAGCCATCTTTTCAAGGTTAGACCAAAGCTCAGGCTTTAATTCGCCCATTCTCGTCGCATCCCAGGTTATTAGATGGAAGAGTTCATGGGCAAAGTTATAATTTCGCCGCCATGGTGCTTCTTTGAAATTCATTAGGATGGCCGCTCCAAATTCACCCCTTGCTGATGCGGCCGACCCATTCTCTATATCGTAATACCAAATCTTTACGCCAAAATTATCCTCTAAGACCCTCGTTAGTGAGAGCGCTGGTTTCGATCCTAAATCGAGTATTTGGTTCATCTCAGCAGCGATCTGTTCAACTTTGGCAAAGTCCGGCTGCTGCGGACCTACCTCATATTGAGGAAGCGGTTTTTGATTGTAGAAGCCTAGCAAGCTCTCAAGTTCTGCATAAATAGTGCATTTTTCCAAAAAACCTGCCTCGATATCTTCTTTACACTTTTGCGGCTGCACCCGCCAAGCGACATGGCTAAGTGCCGGCAAATCACTAGTGGTCATGAAATCCATAATATCTACATGAAGCGCTTTAGCTATATTTGCCAACTCCCAAACCTTTACTTCACGCTCACCTTTTTCTATATCGGAAACTGTTTGCGGGTGTGGCAAAGAGGCTACATTTGCTAAATCTTCTTGAGTGTAACCAATGCGTTTTCTAGCTTGTTTTATTTTGGCGGCAAGGATTTTCTTGAGGTCGGGTTCGTTCATAAATAGCGCTCCCCTCGTGTTACCTAGGCATCTAATTAGAATTTACCCAATTTATCGGAATAATTCAAGATATTCTTGAATTATTCAATCAAATTTAGCTGCCTCCCCCATCTCTACTTCGGGCTCGGCGATTTTGATACTATCACCGGTTGAGAAATCGACCGCCCTATAGAAACACGACTTGTGGCCGGTGTGGCAGGCAACGCCTGTTTGCTCGACGAGAATAAGGAGCGCGTCGGCGTCGCAATCGTAGCGCAGCTCTTTAACGCGTTGGACGTGGCCGGAGGTATCCCCCTTGCACCAGTACTGTTGCCGGCTTCTGCTCCAGAACCAGGTTCGCCCCGTCTCGACGGTCTTCTTGACCGATTCTTTGTTCATATAGGCGACCATCAGCACCTCGTTTGTCCCCTGCTCTTGGATTATCGCCGGAATCAAACCGTTCGCGTCAAATTTTAAGTCCTCAAGAATCCGCACTTACCTATTACCTCCACAGCGTTTGTTTGTCTTACATACCGGGCTCACTCAGCCTCTGCACGCCGATAACCGACTTCGTGTACTCTTTGAGAATCTCCTGGACGGCCCTGCTGACGGCGTCGACAATCTTGGCCATCTCCCCCTCGTACGGGTTGAAGTCCGCCTCTACCAGGTGTTTGTCTATAATACTTTTAATATGGACCCGCCCGACTTCACTCTCTAACATCAGCTATCATCTCCCCTTGCCATATCTCCATCCTTGGGGTTTACCGGCTAAATCGCGACTTACGCGAGCAACCTTAATACTATGATGATACCCATATCGGCGAGTTCTATCTCGTGACTACGGCTTGGCGCTTTGTTGTTGGCGTTTGTCAGGGCTAGAGCCCTGAGCTACGAGCCCGATAGGAGAGCTGATTATCAGGGCTAAAGCCCTGAGCTACGAGCCCTAAACGCTACAGCCTAACCGGTATCCCCTGGCCGGCCATGTACTCTTTTACCTCTCGAATGGAGAGTTCGCCGTAGTGGAAGAGGGAAGCGGCCAGCACCGCGTCGGCGCCGGTCTCGACGACGACCTCTGCAAAGTGCTCGAGTTTGCCCGCTCCGCCCGAGGCGATTACGGGGATATTAACTGCGTCGCAAATCGCTTTGGTGAGCGGCAGGTCATAACCGTCTTTGGTGCCGTCCCGGTTCATGCTGGTGAGGAGAATTTCTCCCGCGCCGAGCGATTCAACGCGCCCGGCCCACTCGACGGCGTCGATGCCGGTAGGCACGCGCCCGCCGTTTACGTAGACCTCCCACTTATCCGGTCCGATGAGCCGCGCGTCTATGGCGACGACGATACATTGCGAGCCGTAGCGGCGCGATGTCTCCCGTATAATGTCGGGATTCTTCACCGCCGCGGAGTTCATGCCGATTTTATCGGCGCCGGTGCTGAGCATCCGGCGGATGTCGTCGCTCGACTTTATCCCGCCGCCGACGGTATATGGGATAAAGACCTGCTCGGCGGTGCGCGACGCGACGTCGAAGATAGTATCGCGCCCCTCGTGGGACGCGGTTATATCCAAAAAAACAAGCTCGTCCGCGCCGGCTTTATCGTATACCTCGGCCAACTCGACCGGGTCGCCGGCGTCGCGCAGATTGACGAAGTTTACACCCTTGACGACCCGCCCTTCATGGACGTCGAGGCAGGGGATGATTCTAACGGTTAACATTATCCCACCTCGCAACCGCTATCGCTTCCGCGAGCGTGAAGTTGTTTTCATATAGGGCGCGCCCGATGATAACACCCTCGACGCCTGAAAACTGGAGCGGCTTAATCTGCCTGATATCGCTGAGCGTCGCCACGCCCCCCGAAGCTATCACCGGGATAAAGATGCTCTCAGCGAATTCTTCCGTTTCAAATAAGTTAATACCGGTCTGCGCGCCGTCCATCATGATATCGGTGTAGACGATGCGGCTGACGCCGTAGACTTCGAGCTGCATGGCGATATCGACGGCGAAGATATCGGTCTCTTCGACCCACCCTTTTATCGCTACCTTGCCCTCCCTGGCATCGAGCCCCGCGACTATCTTGCCGGGATATTTGGCGCAAGCCTCTTTGACCAATTCGGGATCGCTTATAACCGAGGTTCCCAGGATGGCGCGGGCGACACCGACGCTGAAAACACGGTCCAGGTCTTCGATGGTGCGTAAACCGCCGCCGAGCTGAACCGGCACATCGACCCGTTTTATAATCTCTTCGATTGCGCCGAGGTTTTGAGACGACCCCGTAAAAGCGCCGTCTAAGTCGACGACGTGCAAAAACTCGGCGCCCTCGCCCTGCCACTTCTCGGCCATGTCGGCCGGGATGTCGGCGTAGACGGTCACGGCATCGGCTCGGCCCTGGTATAGGCGGACGCACTTGCCGCCCATTATATCTATGGCCGGATATATTATCACTTACATAACCCCCCAAAATTCTCCAGCACTTTTAAGCCGACGTCGCCGCTCTTCTCCGGGTGGAACTGGACGGCGTAGACATTTCCGGACCAGATGCCGGAGGTAAACTCCAACCCATAGTCGGTCGTTGTCGAGATTATTCCCGTATCCACCGGGTCGACATAGTAGGAGTGGACGAAATAGAAGTTCGACTCCCTGGGAACGCCCTTAAATATCGGCGCCTTGTTGACATAGTGCACCTGATTCCATCCCATGTGGGGAATCTTTTTGTCTTCGGGCAGCCGCCGTACGGTGCCGTCGAAAATCCCCAGCCCCTCGTGGATGCCGTCTTCTTCGCTTTGCTTGAAGAGCAATTGGAGCCCGAGGCATATACCGAGAAACGGCTTCTTTCTCGCGATGCTATCGCGCACCGCGCCCTCTAAGCCGGCCGCCCGCAAGTTCGCCATGCAGTCGGCAAACGCGCCGACCCCCGGCAAGACTACGCCTTCGGCTCGCCTTATGACGATCGGGTCGCCCGAGACGGTTACTTCGAAACCGAGCTTCTCGAACGCTTTCTCAACGCTCCTTAGGTTGCCCATCCCGTAATCGATTATCGCTATCAAACCTATCACTCACTTTATCTATCGCATCGCATTTGACTGTCGCAAACTCTGTCTATCTGTCGCCATCGACCAGCCCTTCCGCCCGCGCGCCAAGTCTGTGAGCCGCCGAGCGAGCACGCCGCCGAGCGAAACCGCTATATCCGGCCCTTAGTGCTCGGAACCTGCCCCGCATTTCTCGGGTCTATCTCGACCGCCTCGCCGAGCGCGCGCGCCAGGCCTTTGAAGACCGCCTCTACCATATGGTGGGCGTTTCTCCCGGAGAGCATCCTGACGTGGAGCGTTATCGCCGCGGTATTCGCAAACGCCCGCAGGAACTCTACGGTCAAAAGCGTGTCGTAGCTGCCGATTATCTCGGCCGGCAACTCGACATCGTATACGAGATACGGACGCCCGCTGATATCGAGCGCCACCAGCGCCAGCGCCTCATCCATCGGCATCATACAGCTCCCGTAGCGCCGGATTCCCTTTTTATCGCCGACCGCCTCGTTGAGCGCCTGTCCCAGGCAAATCCCGATATCTTCGACGGTGTGGTGCCCGTCGACCTCCAAGTCGCCTTTAGCCGTGACCTTCAAATCCATAAGACCGTGCTTGCCGACCATCGTAAGCATGTGGTCGAAGAAGGGGATTCCGGTGTCGATTTCGACCTCGCCGGCGCCGTCCAAGTTTAGGACCAGCTCGATATCGGTCTCTTTCGTCGTTCTTTTTATTTCAGATTTTCTTGCGCCCATAGCGACCCCTCTAGTTTATCCCTGTTAAATGTATCTAAACGCCTCGGCACTAGCCCTCGTAGCTCAGGGCTTAAGCCCTGAAAAACCGTGTATAGCTAACGATTCGTCTCTGATTGTCAGCCCTAAAGGGCTGAGCTACGCGTACGCGCCAGACCCCGGGATCTAATCAGTTGACCTTTATATCACACCAGTTCTCGCAGCGCTTTCAGAAACGCCTCGTTTTCCTCCGGCGAACCCACTGTCACCCGCAGGCAATCTTCGAGCAGCACTTGATTGCCGCAGTTTCGAATCAATATGCGCTTGTCGAGAAGGCCCTGCCATACCTCGGCGGCGGGCTTCTCCGTCCTGAACATAATGTAATTCGCCTCGCTCGGATATGGCTTCACGCGCTCCATCTTCGAAAGCTCGGCGAAGAGCCGGTCACGCTCGCTAAGAATCGTCTCTAACTTCTTCTCGAATATATCACGATGCGAAAACGCGATTCGCGCAATCGCCTGCGAGAGTTTGCTGAAATTAAAGAAGAGTTTTACTTTCAACAAACTCCCGATGACTTCATTATTGGCCAATAGATATCCCGCGCGCAAACCCGCCAGCGAATACGCTTTTGAAAACGTCCGCAATATCGCGAGGTTTTCATATTTGGCCATAAGCGGCAGCGCCGTCCGTCCGCTGAACTCGGCGTACGCCTCGTCGATGACGACCAGCGCGTCGGTGTTTTTCAAAAGCTCTTCTATCTTCTCAAGCGAGACCGAATCGCCGGTCGGATTGTTCGGAGAGCAAAGAAAGATGAGCGCCGCGTCGACATCGTACGCCTGCCCAATGGCCGAGTCCGCACGGAGCGTCTCAGGGTCTCGCAGCAAAGACACCATCTCGGTCTCGGTGATGCGACCGGTAATCCCATATATCTCGAACATCGGGTCGAAGGTGACCGCTTTGCGGCCCGGCCCGCCGTACGCGAGAAAGAGATTTTGGATGACCTCATCCCCGCCGTTTCCCACGAAGACATTTTCTAGGCCGAGCCCGTAACGGGCGGCGATAAGGCCGCGCAGCTCAGTCGAGAACGGGTCGGGATAGCGGTTATATGCTATCCGGTCGAACTCGTCTTTTATCTCATCGATAACCGACTGCGGCAGATTATATGGGCTCTCGTTCGCCGCGAGCACTATGTCGGCCTCTACCTTTGGCAAGTGGTATGGCTCGATGGCCGCGATGTGTGTGCGGGGACCGATCATCTTATCCCTCCATGCGATATTCTATGGATTTCGCGTGCGCCCCCAGGCCTTCGCCGTTGGCGATGGTAACGGCCGCGTCGGCGACCATCCCGAGAGATTGCCTCGAAAAGCTCAGCACGCTCGATTTCTTTATAAATGTATCCACGCTCAGCGGCGAGTAAAACCTCGCGGTTCCCCCGGTCGGCAGGACGTGGTTCGGGCCGGCGACATAATCGCCGACGGCTTCGGGTGTGTACGCGCCCAAAAATATCGCTCCGGCGTTTCTGACCAGGCCCAGAGCCTCCAGCGGGTTATCTATCATCAACTCGAGGTGCTCGGGCGCGATGATGTTGGAGAGACGAATCGCCTCTTCGCGCGAGGCGACCAAGAATATCCGGCCGTTCTCGGCGAGCGATTTCTCGGCGATGTCCTTGCGCTCTAGCCGCGCGAGCTGTATTGTCAGCGCCTCGACGACTTTTTGCGCCAACGCCTTTGAATCTGTTATGAGGATTGCGGATGCGTCCGGGTCGTGCTCGGCTTGGGCGAGGAGGTCGGCGGCGATATAGGACGGTTTCGCGTTCGCGTCGGCTACGACTACGACCTCGCTCGGGCCGGCCAGCATATCGATATTTACCGAGCCCACGACCATCTTCTTGGCGAGTGTTACGTAGATGTTGCCCGGGCCCGCGATGACATCGACCTTTTTGATAGATTCCGTGCCGAACGCGAGCGCCGCAATCGCCTGGGCGCCGCCTACTTTATAGACCTCGTCGACGCCGACCTCGGCGGCGGCTACGAGCACTTCGGCGCGGATGGCGCCGGGCACGACCATCGCTATCTCGTCGACACCGGCTACCTTGGCCGGAATCGCGTTCATCAGTACCGATGACGGGTAAGCCGCCCGCCCACCGGGCACATAGATGCCGGCGCGCTCGACCGGCCTGACCAACTGGCCCAAGAACGTCCCGTTCTCAACGGTAAACCAGGAGTTTTGCTTTTGCCTCTTATGAAAAGCCGTGATGCGCTCTTTGGCTTCCTTTATGGCGCCGAGAAACTCGCTCTCGACTAAAGAGTATGCCGCGTCGAACTCCTCGGCGCTCACACGGACCGTCTCCGTTGTCAGCGCTATCTTGTCGAACTTCTCGGTATACGCGAAGAGCGCTCTGTCGCCGTCACGAGCGACGGTTTCGATGATGTCGCGAACGGCCGCTTCGACTTCCGGCCGTTCAAAAAGCGGCTTCGCGAGCGACTCGCGCGCGCCGTCTTCGTCGAACCCAATTTTTAATTCGATTTGCTCAATCATTCGATCACCGTTCCCAGGTCCGGGGTTCGGGCCATAACCGACAGTTTAATACATCCGGCAAGCCCCCGCTAGACGCATATCATTATACTATATGAAATCACTTTAGTACAGTAAAGCATTAAAGTATGGACAAGTCCACCTACTCAATGTGAACCGCGCTCTCGCCGCAGAGTTCTTTGAGTTCGGCGAAGAGGCCGTTTTGAGGTGAGATGTTGTATTCCGGCGCGAGAGCGAG
Organism: Actinomycetota bacterium; assembly: GCA_018333515.1. Classification (NCBI taxonomy): domain Bacteria; kingdom Bacillati; phylum Actinomycetota; species Actinomycetota bacterium. The sequence goes on along the minus strand of JAGXSZ010000036.1, from coordinate 30,111 downwards.
AATCGTCGGCTCGCCGCCGTTTTGCAGCTTCAAAAAGACCGGCACAGGGCCGGGCTGTGCGCGCAAAATCTCTTTCAGGCGCCCCGCGAATTGGGCCGTCATCATCGATTTCGATACCGTCAGCACGAGCGCCGAGTTTCCGTTCAGTCTCTTACCATTACTTGTGCCGTTACTTATCCCGTTACTTGTGCCATTGTTATAGCCGTTACCGCTACTGTCGCCGTTGCCGTTTGGTTTTGCCCTGCGGCGATTGGCGGCTTTTCCGCCGGTCTTCGCGTCGAATTCGCGTATCTCCAGCGAGATGACCTTAATCTCGTCCTCTTTTATGTCGAGACGCCCTTTTATCAGCACGATTTTGTCTTCGGCTAGAATGTCTTTGAACTTGTCATAGACAGCGGGAAAGACTATTACTTCTACCGACCCATCCAAATCCTCCACGTTCAAAAAGAGCATCAGGTCGCCCTTCTTGGTGGTCAGCTTCGTTATTTTTGCGATGATTCCGCCGACCCAGGCGACGGTCCCGTCCTTCTGCTCTTTCAGCTCGGACGTGGAATACTCGGTCTGGTTCAAGAACTCGTCGGCGACACCGAGTAGCGGGTGGTCGGAGACGTATAGCCCGAGCATCTCTTTTTCGTACAGGAGCAGCTCGGGTTTGTCGAACTCGGGGACAATATCGTCGATTGGGTCGTTGACCGCTCCGGCGGTTCCGGAATCGCCGCCGTCCCCCAGGTCGAAAATGGTAAACTGCCCCGCCGCCTTGTCTTTTTGGCTGCGCGCGCCGATCTCGACCGCTTTCTCGAACGTGAGCAGGAGCTGCCTGCGGCTTACCTTGCATGAGTCGAACGCCCCGCCCTTAATCAGGCTCTCTATGGTGCGCTTGTTGAGCGCGTTCATATCGACGCGCCGGCAATAGTCATAAATCGAGCGGAATAGCCCGTTCTCTTCACGCTCGCGAATGATGGCTTCGATAACGCCCTCGCCGACATTTCGCACGGCGGAAAGCCCGAAGCGAATGGCCTTGCCCACCACGGTGAAGTCGCGGTAGCTTTCGTTGACATCCGGCGGCAGAATTTCGATTCCCATGCGCCGGCACTCGTTGATATACTGCGCGACCTTGTCCTTGTTGCCCATGATACTGGTGAGCAGCGCCGCCATGAACTCGACCGGGTAATTGGCCTTGAGCCACGCCGTCTGCCAGGAAATAGCCGCGTAGGCCGTCGAATGGGAATTGTGAACGATTATGCCATCGGCGATGAAGTTATGCGTGTCCTCAATCTCAAGATCATAGGTTTGCTGAACACCTATAAATTCGATCTCCGCAATGGTGTCCCAATAAATATCTGAAGCCGCATGTTTCATCAACTCATCAGAATCGAAATATGCGGCAACCCTTTGCACCGTACCGCGCCCAAACCCTTTCTTCCGGGTATGCACCCCGCCAACGAATTCTTTCATGCAGACGCCGCTTTCGCGCTCGATTTGATGCCAGGTCAAACCGGCCCGAGCTTTTTCTTGCTGCACGATTGTCTTAATGTCGCACGGGATGGTATCGCGGCAGAACTTCTCACCCAGGGAGCCGTAGTAAGACTCTAGCCTGGTCAATCCTTCATCTCTGCCGATGATATGCCGCCCAATATTTTCTATAAAACTCAATATGCTGTCGCGTCCCTGCAAGTAAAGCGTATATCCGAGCCGCTCTTGACCCCGATATTTAAAGACTTTCTCTATGAGACTACTCACAATACCAAATCGCAGAAGTAGTTTCTGAAGCTGGCTTGCCATGCGTTTAGAGGAGGTTGCGTAGTAGGGGATTTTGTTTGTTCCCGTTGATATCAAGAACCCATCGCCCGACCACAACCGACCAATGAATATGGCCAGTGACTCTCGATCAAGCGAAAACACGTCCGCCGGAATGAACTTTTCGGTTGCATCCTTGTCGATGAGATTTAACTCTTCCAACCATAACCTCGCACCGGAGCGCGGGTTCCCGCCGTTTATCGCTTGTCCGGATTCTTTTTCGCGTTTGTTCCAAGGAGTTTGCCCCTTCTTGAAGGTTGTGTCCTGACCGGTACCGGCATACACCTCAAAAATATTGCGGCGATGCCGCACGGTCGCTTTCGTGTTATCGAACTGCTCAACGCCGGCCACAAAATCATCGACCTGTAAGTTGTTCTGGCTGTAGTAGTAAAAGCCGCTTGGGTGACATGTATTGCCCTCAGATAGCACACCTGCCAAAACTACCAATCTGTGTTTCGGCCAGCTAGTTTTGCCAACGGACGGTACAACTCGCGGCGTGGCGATTCTACTGCCTTCAGCTAAATCCTTTAGTTCTTTCCATCCATCCAGTGTAAGAAACGGGTGGTTATCGGTGACCGTTATCTCACAGCCCAACCTGGTTCTTACCCGATAGACTCGCTTACGACCATTGGCTACACAGTCGATAACGGGGCGCTTTACAATCCTGTAACTTCCGTCGCAGCTTAGGGTGTTGATACGCTTCCCTGTTTGATATAGGTGTTCAACAGTGATAGGCCGTCCTGAATCGGCATCGACAATCTCAGTTGAGCCAATTACGCATTTATTAAAGCCATAACCGGCAAAGTGGACGATGAGGTCGAATATCTTGCCGGCCAGGTTGGCATCGACACCGTTGTCGACCGAGCCGCTGATGAATTTCTCGCGAAACTTAGCCAAGACCTCGGGGAGTTTCTTGCCCATCGCTTTGCGCAGGGTATCGCCCTCGCCCATCGAAAAACCCGCCATAGTCGACGCTATGAGCATGACTTGTTCCTGGTAGACCATAACCCCGTAGGTCTCTTTTAGAATAGGTTCGAGCATCGGATGGAGGTGGCTTATCGGTTTGCGACCGTGCTTGCGGTCGACGAAGTCTTTGACCATTCCGGAGCCGAGCGGGCCCGGCCGGTAGAGCGCCAGAAGCGCGATAATATCGGTGAACGCGGTCGGTTGGAGGTCGCGCAGGAGCGCGCGCATCCCCGAACTCTCAAGCTGAAAGAGACCGGTGCTCTCGCCGCGCCTGAGCAGCTCATAGGTCTCCTCGTCGCTCAGCGGCAACGTATCGATATCGATATCGATACCATGTTTCATCTTTATGTTCTTGACGGCGTTGTCTATGACCGTCAGTGTCCTCAGCCCGAGAAAATCCATCTTCAGGAGGCCGATTTTCTCGATACAGCCCATGCTGTATTGCGTAACGATCTCCGCGTCGCCTTTGCGCTGGATGGGAGTGCGGTTCGTCAGCTCCTGGTCGGCGATGACGACACCGGCGGCATGTATCGAGTCCTGGCGCACCAGGCCTTCGAGGTTCCTGGCCATGTCGATGACGCGCCGCGTGATTTCGTCGTTCTCATAGGCATCGCGCATCTCCTGCGACGTTTTAAGCGCGGCGTCTATCGTCCACTGCCTGCCCTCGTGCAACCCGTCGGGAATTAGTTTCGCTATTTTGTCGACTCGCCCGTAAGGGATATCGAATACTCGCCCCGCGTCGCGAATCGCGGCCTTCGCCGCCATCGTGCCGAAGGTGATTATCTGGGCGACCTTGTCCTCGCCGTATTTCTTGGTCACGTAATCTATTACTTCCGGGCGCCGCTCGAAACAAAAATCGATATCGATATCGGGTAGGCTTATTCGCTCGGGGTTCAAAAATCGCTCGAAAAGAAGATTATATTCCATCGGGTCGATATTGGTAATCTTCAGGCTGTAGGCGACGATACTGCCGGCGGCGGAGCCGCGCCCCGGACCGACCTTGATATCGTTTGATTTTGCGTAATCTACGAAATCATGGACGACGAGAAAGTAGCCGGGGAATCCCATCTGCTCGATGACTCCCATCTCGTATTCGAGGCGCTCGCTGTGCGCCTCAGTCGGGTTCGGATAGCGCTTTGCAAACCCTTCGCGGCATAACTTCTCGAAATACTCGTCAGCCGTGTAGCCCTCGGGAATCTCGTAGTTGGGCAGCAGGTACTCGCCGAACTTTATCTCGACGTTGCAGCGCTCCGCGATGCGGCAGGTGTTGGCTATGGCATCGGGCCGCTCCGAAAATAGCGCCGCCATCTCGGCGCCGCTTTTCAGGTAAAACTCGTCGGTGTCGAATTTCATCCGACCCGGCTCGGCCAGCGTCGAGCCGGTCTGAATGCAGAGTAAGACATCGTGGGCCCGCGCATCCGCCCGCTTAGTGTAATGAATATCGTTTGTCGCGATTACCGGCAAGCCCAGCTCGTCTGAGAGCTTAAACATACCGACATTTACCTTTTTCTGCTCGGCAATGCCGTGATCCTGGACTTCGAGAAAGAAGTTGCCCTCGCCGAAGAGTTGATTGAAGTAGAGCGCCTCTTCTTTGGCGGCCTCGTAATTGTCCTGGTTGAGATGGCGCGCGACCTGCCCGGCCAGGCACGCCGACGCGGCTATCAGGCCGTCATGGTACTGCTCGAGGAGTTCCTTGTCGACACGCGGCTTATAGTAGAAGCCCTCGAAAAAGCTTAAGGCTACGAGCTTCATGAGGTTGCGATAGCCCTGCTCGTTTTCGGCGAGCAAAAGCAGATGGGTATACGACTCGGTGTTCTTCGTCTTCTCGAAACGGCTACCGGGCGCTACATAGACCTCGCAGCCGATAATCGGTTTTATCCCCTGTTTCCGGGCTTCCTCGAAAAACTCGATAATACCGTACATGACCCCGTGGTCGGTGAGCGCAATCGCGCTCATGCCAAGCTCCTTGGCCTTGCCGACCAGCTCTTTTAAGCGAGCTGCCCCATCGAGCAGTGAAAACTCTGAGTGCGTATGTAGGTGGACGAATTCCGCCATGCCGCTCCTTGCGCTAACCCGGTGTTGAAGTTTGAGTCAATTATACCCCAGTATGCGAAGGCGGCAAGGGCGCTTCATGCGCGTCTTTGAAGATACGGGAGAGCGTAAAAGCTCCACAGTCGCGCTTTAAAGCTCTCCTCAAACATTGCGCCACCATAACAACCCAGCGCAAATGCGCCGACAAAAGAGCCTGCTACATCCAAATAATGTTTAGGAAATCGCGTGCGCCTGTATTATAATAAAGACATGTTTCAACTGAATAACGATACGTCGAAGCCCGCCCCCTTCACGTACAGCTTGCGCTCGCGCCTGCTGTTATTGCTGGTGGTAATGCTTCTCCCGTTGATACTGTTCTCGGTCTACCAGGCGTACCTCAGTTACGAGCAGCTCACAAAACAAATTCTCACCGACAACGCTCGCGACGCTAAAGAGGTGGGCAACAACATAGACGAGTTGATTCAATCGACCGCCGACCTCCTCGTGGCCATATCGAGCAGCCGACCCGCGCAAGAGCAAAACTTCGGAGAACTCAAGCAGTGGTTCGGCGCCGTGGCCAAGGAGTACCCGTACTACAAAAACATCATCTATGTCGACCTCGACGGGAACATCCGGGCGGCCGCCTCTACCTTCACAAAGAAAGACGGGAAGATAATCGCGAACGTCGGCAATACCGCGTATTACAAACGATCCCTTACCGCCGAAGGACTCGCCTACGGTGACTTCATGCTCGGCATCTTGAGTAATAAGCCGGTCATCCACATTACCTATCCGGTCGAGCGCGAAGGCGAGAAGATAGCGTTCGTCGCGATCGCGTTCGACTTGGCGCGCCTGCAGGAGCGCATCGTAACATCGAACATCACCGAAGGCTCTGAGATAACCGTCTTCGACCAAAACGGCACGGTCATCGCGCGAACCCTCAACCCCAGCCAGTGGGTCGGCAAATGCTTCAAATCGAGCGATATCTTCACGGCGGCGACGGGCGGCGAGAAAAATATCACCGCGCCCGGCCCCGATGGCATCGTCCGGCTTATGACCTTCCAGAAAACCGAGACGACACCCTGGGTTGTGACCGTGTGTTTCAACGAGTCCTCCATCAGGAACTTGGCGGTGAACAACCTCCTCAAAGAACTCACGCTCTTTGTGCCGCTGCTTCTCGTAGCGCTTTTCGGATGGGTTTTGATCGGTCGTGACGTCGACAAACGCTACAAGGCGGCGCGGCGCCTCAGCATGACCGACCCGCTGACGTCGCTCGGCAGCTTCCTCAAATTCAACCACGACCTGGAGCAAGACATAGCTCGCGCCAAGCACAACATGCAATCCATGGCGCTCTTACTCGTGGACGTGCGGGGGCTGCGCGAGATGAAACAAGGCGTGGCCTACGAATACGGCAACGAGGTGCTCATAGGCATGGCGGATATCATCCGCAATAACCTGCGCGACACCGATTCCGCCTACCGTTTCGATAGCGATGAGATAAGCGTTCTCTTATCATCGACCGACGAGTTAGACGCCTACGAGTTCGCCCAGCATCTTGTCGACGAAATAGCGGTAAGCGATTTGCTCAAGAAGCATGATTGGAACGAGAAACTCGACATCGCTATCGGCATTGCGGTCTATCCGCTCGACGCGTCCTCGGCTGACTGCATCGTCCTATGTGCGACCGAGGCGCTCCATGACGCCAAAGCCTCGGAGCACACAAAAATATTTACCTATTCGCAGACGCAGAGGCCGCGGAAGATAAAAGAGTCCGCCGGCTGACGGTAGAAATACAGACGCCCCGTGCGGGGCTGTCAGTCTCAGACCTGGTGTCTGACACCTTTCGCTACCACCCGAGAATGTGCGCGAACCGTACAAGGCTTGTCGACGCATCAGAACCGAGCCAGCGCGATGACTATTACCACCCGAGAATGTACGCGAACATCAGCGGCGCCACGATACTCGCATCCGACTCGACGATAAACTTCGGCGTATCGGCTTCGAGTTTGCCCCAGGTTATCTTCTCATTCGGGACCGCGCCCGAGTACGAACCGTAACTTGTGGTGGAGTCGCTTATCTGGCAAAAATACCCCCATACCGGCGTATCCGGTTTCTTAAGGTCTTGGACAAGCATAGGCACGACGCAAATCGGGAAGTCGCCGGCGATGCCGCCGCCAATCTGGTAAAACCCGATAGATGCCTCTTGCGAGGTCTCCGCATACCAGTCCGCTAGTTCCATCATATACTCGATGCCGGTCTTGACGATATGAACGTCTTTGCGTTCGCCCGTCATAATCTTCGCGGCAAACATATTGCCGAGGGTGGAGTCCTCCCAGCCGGGGACGACCATGGGGAGGTTCTTCTCCATCGCGGCGTAGAGCCAACTGTCTTCGGGGTCTATCTGGTAATACTCCTTTAGCGTGTCGCGCCGGAGCAGTTCGTAGAAGTACTCGTGCGGAAAGAGCCGCTTGCCCCGCTCAGCGCACTCGTCCCAAAGCTCGAACATGGCGCGCTCTATCCGGCGCATCGCTTCCTCTTCGGGGATACAGGTATCGGTTACGCGGTTGAGATGGCGCTCCAGAAGCACTTGCTCATCGGCCGGGGTCAAATCGCGATAGTGCGGGATGCGCTCGTAATAATCGTGCGCGACAAGATTATAGACGTCTTCCTCGAGGTTAGCGCCGGTGCAAGAGATAATATGGACCTTGTCCCGGCGAATCATCTCCGCGAGCGAGAGGCCGATTTCGGCCGTGCTCATCGCGCCGGCAAGCGTCACCATCATCTTGCCGCCTTTCTCAAGGTGCTCCATATACGCTTTTGACGCGTCGACCAATGTCGCGGCGTTGAAATGGCGGTAATTATGCTCTATAAACCGGCTAATCGGACCTCTGGACATTTATCCTCCTCCTTGTTCGCATATCTAAGCACATACCTAAGCTCAAAACTTTACTATGCAACCTCTCGGAAAGCAATTGTTAGAGCCGGGGATGGGCTGCATCCAAACTTATGTGCGCACTGAGAACGCCGCCATCGACGCTTCCACCTCCGCGTCCCCAATACACACATTCACTAAACCTGCACCTTCGAAAAGAGGTACCCGCCGATGAAAAGCAAAATAGTACCGCTGATGCCGAGCACCGCGAAATCGACGAGGAAACCGAAATGGGTCGCGCCTATAAGCGCGCCGCGCAGGGCGTCGACGCCGTACGAGAGCGGGTTGAACATGGTTATGTAGGTCAAAACGCCCGGCAGCCCATCGAGCGGAAATAGCGCGCCCGAGAGAAAGAAGGTCGGCATGATAAGAAAGTTCATAATTAGCTGGAAGCCCTGCATGTCCTCTAAGAGCGAGGCGATAGCGGTGCCGAGCGCGGTGAAGAGCATCGCCGTTAAGAACATGAAGACTATCGCGACCGGAGCCATCAGCCAGTTTTCGACCTTGAAGCCCGCGAAGAGCGATATCGAAAAAACAACAAGACCCTGGAAGATGGCGATTGTCGCGCCGCCCAGGCTCCGGCCGAGCATGATGTGATAGCGTGAGACCGGCGCCACCAGCGTCTCTTTCAGGAAACCGAATTGCCTGTCCCAGATTATCTCGATGCCGGTAAACATCGAGGTAAAAAGTATCGTCATCGCCATGATGCCGGGAACGAGAAACTGGATGTAGTCGCCCTGCCCCGCCTGTTGGTATATCGGGCCAAACCCGAAACCGAGCGCGAACAAGAACAAGAGCGGCTGACCCAGCGCGCCGACTATCCGCGATTTCGAGCGGAAGTAGCGCTTGAGCTGCCTGAGCCAAAGAATATATACCGCGCTCATCGTCCAGCCCTCCTGGTCCACATCTTGCTTGCCATCCTCATGTTGTCGAGGCCGGTCGCCTCTTCTTCACGGATAGTTTTGCCGGTATAGACAAGAAACGCCTCTTCGAGCGTTGCGGACCCGGTCCGGTCTTTAAGCTCGCGCGGGGTGCCTTGCGCGACTATCCGGCCATGGTCGATGATGGCCACCTTGTCGGCTACCCGGTCGGCCTCTTCCATGATGTGCGTTGTTAAAAAGACCGTGATCCGCTCATGTTTGTTTAAATCCTTTATATGCTCCCAGATGAGATTTCGCGTCTGCGGGTCGAGCCCGAGGGTTGGTTCGTCCAAAAAGAGTATCTTCGGCAGGTGTAAAAGCCCGCGCGCAATCTCGAGGCGGCGCTTCATGCCGCCGGAGAAGAACTTGACCTGGTCGCCCCGGCGCTCCCAAAGCTGGACGAACTTGAGCATCTCCTCGATTCTCGCTTTGCGGGTGGCTTTGGGAATCTTGTAAATGACCGCGTGGAAATACATATTCTCATAGGCTGTCAGCTCGTCGTCGAGGCTCGCGTCCTGGAAGACGATGCCGAACGAGCGCCTGACATCGTGTTGCTCCCGCGCCGGGTCGAACCCGTCGAGGAGCATCTCGCCGCTGGTCGGATTGAGCAGCGTCGTCAACATCTTTATCGTCGTCGTCTTGCCCGCCCCGTTCGGGCCGAGAAACGCGAATATCTCGCCCCTTTGCACATCGAACGAGACATCATCGACGGCGGCAAAGTCTTTGAATTTCTTGGTAAGATTTCTAACCTGTATTATGTTATCGTTTTTCGAATACGCTTCATTCATCTTTGGTCTTTATCTCCGTCTCTTTCAAAGAAATCACGCTATTCTTGCATAGCCGCTATCACAGCCGCAACCCTTATTATATTCCATAACACAAGGGATTTGTTGGGCGGGGATGATTGCCGGCACAAAACACCTCCTTGCCAAGCCCGCTCTTTTGTTGTAACTTCACCACATCGCTTCAAACGGAGACAATCAGGACACGAGCGCCGGCCTCCTTATGACAGAAGGACACGACAGAATGGGCAAAGAGCAGGGCAAGGCACTACTGAGAGAGACGTTTGATTCCGTCTCAGGAGTATTCGATTGTGAAGCGTTGCGGTTCTTTCGCGATAGCGCCAAACATCTGGGCGCCTGTCTTGAACTAAGCGGCGGCGAGCGCGTGCTCGATGTGGCCACCGGGACCGGCCATGCGGCTCTGGCCATCGCCTCGCGTCTGCCTCGGGGGCAGGTTACGGGTGTGGATTTCTCGCCGGGCATGCTCGCGCAGGCGCGGAAAAAAGCGGCGGCGCTTGATTTGAGCAACGTTCTCTTCCTCGAACGTGATATGCAAACCCTGGGGTTTCCACCCGATTATTTCGATGCCGCCGTCTCCGCATTCGGCGTCTTCTTCGCCTGCGATATGGACGCCCAGCTTTCACACATCACGTCCACAGTTAAGCCCGGTGGCCAGGTCGCCATCTCCGAGTTCCAGGAAAACATCTTTTGCCCCCTGGCGAATCTCCTGTTCGACCGGCTTGCGGCGTACGGGGTTAAACAACGGTTACATGACTGGAAACGAATCGCGGACGAGAAAGAGTGTAAGAAGCTTTTTGAACGGGCGGGACTTGAAGATATCCGGGTGGATGAGAAAAACATGGGCTACTACGTCGATAGCGCGGAGAAATGGTGGGATGTGATATGGAACGCCGGCTTCCGTAGGCTGGTAAGCCAACTGACGCCCGGCGGCCTTGAGCGCTTTAAGCGCGAACACTTGCAAGAGGTGGACTCGCTAAAAACCACAGATGGGATTTGGCTCGAGGTGGGCGTCCTCTTTACCGTCGGGACGAAGCCGTAAGCTAGCTGCCAAGGCCCCGGAGCACGGCGGCGTTGGGATTTCAAAGTCCAATCGGGTATGAGAAAATGATTGCTGAGGCTGCAGCGATAGTCTTTGTTCAAGTTGAAGTTTGTGCGGTCACCGGATACTCCAAATCCAGGATTATCGGTGTGCCGCAAAATCAGATTGATGCCCCATTCATAATCATATGCGAGGTTCATTAAATGCCGAAGTTGACTATGAAACACCTATCATTTTTCTTACGCCGGTTTCTGCGCTATAACGTCGAGTTATTCTACCTGCAATCGAAGATGCCGAAATGGTCCGAACATCCCGACGAGCAACTGGCCCAATCTCTTAACGATAGACGCCTGGCGGCGCATCGAGAAATTCTAGACGCGACCAGAGATCACGGGCATCTCTGCGGCTCATGCGGCCGGTGTTGCCTGGAAAGAGTCGAACGGCACACCGATTTTGACCAGTTTATTCACGCCGGTATCGGCCAACCCCTCCATCACTTCGATAAGAAGATACTCAACCTTCCCTTGATGATTACGACGAGCGCAAAGCGGACGGTTCAACGGATGATCGGCAAAGACCTCGCCGAGCCTAAACCCTGCCGCTATTTAAGTAAATCCGGCTGTACCCTCACGCACCAGCAAAGGCCAATGCTCTGCGTATCGTGGTTTTGCCCTAAATATATCTTTGGAATGGACCCGAGCAGCCTCGATTGCCTGGAGAAGCCATTAAATGAGATGCGCCTCATCCACCATGAGATAGCCAAGGCCGTATTCTCTAGAGATACAGCCTCATAGCAACACAGACATCTCAGGGTGGCGTTAAGGCTAATACTTAACACGCAAAAGCATATCCGCAGGATATACACTTGTGGATATGCTTCTTTTTAATCAGTTCCGGTATTCAATTCCTATATTTAGTTTCGTTGTGACCTTGGTTCTACCCGCTAGAAAAGGCCGGCTTCTCGACGATGTCCTTGAGATAGCGGACCTGTTGCTCAACGATAGTGACGATTTGGTGCAAAAAGGCTATGGGTGGATGCTAAAAGAAACCGGCCCAAGTAATGGAGTTAGCGGTCACGCCGATATTTTCGAAGGTCTACAGCAGCATCGCGAGCGGGATAATGTACATGTTGGCGACGGAGTGTTCGAAGCCGGCAACTACAAACGCGGATACGGGAAAGACAATCGCGACAGCCTTGTCGATAACGCTTCGTCCGGCAAACGCCATCCACACCGCCATGCACACTAGAACGTTACAGAAGACGCCTTTGAAAAAGGCCGTCCAGAACGGCAGCGCGACCTTGGCTGCGGCAATCCTGACATATTCCTGCGCGATAGCGCCGTTGTTCATTTCAGGATGACGGGAGAGAAAAACGAGCAGCGCTAAACCGACTGCGCCGATGAACTTGCCGACACAGACGACCGCCCAGTTTCTGAGCAAATCGAGCGTGGTGATCTTCCTGTCGGCCCAGGCCATCGCGAGCAGGTTGTTGCCGGTAAATAGCTCCGCGCCGGCGACGACCACGAGAATCAACCCTAAAGAGAAAGCTACGCCGCCGAGCACCTGTATCACGGCAAAGCCCATCGAAGGGTCGGATTTGATAAGTACAAAATAGAGCGCACCCAAGCCGATGAAGGCTCCGGCCATCACGCTCAGCATCAGCACGGAGAGGAGCGGCAAGCGCGCCTTAGCCACGCCGACTGTTTCGACCCGCGCGGCGATTTCTTTGGGCGAAAAAGCATCGAAACCGAAGATTTCAGTCATAGTATTCTTTCTCGTTGTACCGCCCAGTATTATTTATGATTTTCCATATAACATGCCAAATGCCCTTTAAATCTATCCAACATCCATATCGCGGCGCTACCAGCCACATTTCCCTGCCTTTTAGAAACGGCCGGCCTCACTCCGCCCGCTGAAACAGGCTAGCTCTCCCGCACGACCCTTTCTAACCCGGAGACCATGTGGTGCTTCATCTCGCGCTGAATCTGGGTGCGCACCGGCTTTATGCGGAACATAGAGCCGAGCATCAGGCTGTTCGCCCGCATCTTGAGCTTCTTTTGCGGAAAATCGTAAAATCCTTGGCTCTTGTAATGTTTATGGTCTGCGAGGAAGACACCCTTCGACAAGTAGACGAAATCCCTGAATATCAGACGTGAACTCATGCCGTAGAAAGTCTGTGGTTTCTCGTAGGCATTGGTGAGCACCCACTCCAGCTCGACGGCAAAACCTTGCAACCGCCCGGTAATCTCGGCGGAACTGTCATATTCGTCGGTCACGACGCCGACCTGCGTGTTTTTATAGCTCTCCAAGAACATATCGAGCCACTGATTTAATGTGGCGTTCTGCCTGAGCGGCCCCGAAATGATGGCGCCGTCCAACTTCCCGCCGAAGAAAGGTATATGACCCCGGTAGAATGACCGATCGAAGAAGAGTTTCCATCGCGAGGAGAGATGGCGATCGTGTATGGTGCCGGCAAGGATAACGGCATCCGCTGTCAGGACACGTCCTTCGTAAGTAGCGCGCATGTCGTCCTTATAGACGCATTGATTATCATACGCACAGTTGAGGCAACCCAAACAACCACCCTTAAGTTTAGTAGCACCGATATCCACGATATCGACCTGCGCGGCAACCGATTTTCTAAATACATCCACCATCCCGGCGAGGTTCGAATTGCTATCCAGCCCATCGACCATGACCACGACCCGGCGCGGGTTCGTCTTCGTAACTTCGTCCACTGCTCCCGGCTCGTACTTGACCGGCCTGTGTACTACAGGCTCATACCGTCGGCGCGCAACTCTGCGCTCTTCGATGGCATGGATGAGGCGCTCCGCAAAAACTACGAGGTTCTTACGGTGTTCGGGACGCTCAAGGTCGTTCATGTCGGCGAGGAAGTCGTCGACGTAGTTCATGTTGAGGTCGTCGCAGACCGCGCGCATGTAATCGCGCGCGACCGTATCGTAGTAATGGATGGAGGTCGTGAGAACGGCGGCGTGCTTGCCCGCAAACGCCTCCCCGGCCCCGCGCTCGAAGATAAGCTCTATAAAGCGTTTGTATTGCGAGGGTACCAGCAGGTAATAGACCGGAAACGCCCACAAGACGCCATCGCTCGCCCTTATCTGGGAGACGATATCATCAAACCTCTCGGCTTCGCGCTCGACGCCCTTTATATTATGCGATATGTCGATGACAGTGAAATCGTGCTGCGGCAGATGTTTCTGAATATACTTCACGTACTGCATGGTAACACTGACGCTCCCTTTCGGGCTGCCGTTAAGAACGGTTATCCTCATGATATTCCCCCTAAATAATAGAATGAAGGCGGGCGGTTGGCCCGTCTAATCCTCGCTTTGTCTCTCCCGCCGCTCGAGTTGCTCAATAGACTCCTCGGCCCACTCTATATCTGCCGCGAAAAACTTCAGTCCACGGACCAGAGTAAGCTTTTGATAAAACGCATCCTGGGCATGGGTACCCTCGCACATAAAGCCATCGAGGCATTCGCCGATGAAACGCAGGGCCGCCAGGGCCTCTTGTCGCTCTCGAATAAATCCCTGCAGGATGTATATGAGTTCCTTGGCCGCGACTCGCGAACCGAAGAAAACCCGCAGGGTGAGTTCGTCGCGCATCGGCATGGAAAGGGTTTTCGGGGACGACTCCAGCCAGCGCTGCAGCTCACTGTCGCCTTCTTCCGTTATACTGTATATCTTCTTATCCGGTTTGCCATGCTGCAGCTCGACGCGCGAGACTATGTGACCCTTGTCCTCCAGGCCACCGAGTTCACGATAGATTTGGCTGAGCTGGGCATTCCAGAAGTGGTTTATGGAATTGTCGAAGACCGACTTCAGCTCATACCCCGTCATCGGCTTAAACGTCAGAAGCCCGAGCATCGCATGACGTAACGACATAATCTATCCCCTAACAGCTGTTAATATACACTATATTATACATAACATGTTATATATGAAAACGCAAGCATACGTTCTTCAAGTGTTGAGGGACTTTTGGGGATATGAGGCAGCGATAGGCATGGCCTAGAACCATGCGCGCGGTATCTCACTTCCGTAGCTTCAGAATATATCCCTGTCGTTCAGCTATATCATCGAGAATCGCATGCATTAATTTCGCTTTGCTTTTAATATCGAGGTCTGCTGATTTATTTCTTGCCGTATCGATGGCTCCTTTCAGCTCATCGATATCGAAAATGGTCGCCGCTATGCAATAATAGCTTTTCGAGCGGCCTTCATTGAATTCATTTAATAGCTCCTTAAGAAGCCGCGCCCGCTCATTTTGTGCCTTCTCAAAAGCGCTTATTCCGTGCTGATTAACAACAGAGATATTGTCTTCCAGCATCTGATAACAGATGAACGTATCATTGGCTCTGCTGAACTCCCTGTGGTGCTGCCATTTCTCGCAGGTTTCACCTTCCGGGCAGTCCCAACAAAACTCGACGCCTTTCTTCTTTAAAGCGCAACAAAGGATAGAACATGGGGCTGCAAAACGAAATTCCGTTTTGCAACCGGGACACCTGCTTTTGGTCTCCCGGTTGTAGTTCGGGCACAAAATGCAAGAAAGCCCACAGACCCCGATAGCCGGATATGTTATTGACGCGAAGACTTGCTTATCTGCCATTACCTTTATTCTAACATTGTCGTTGTGGCTGACAAACGCCGGGCACCCGCCACTCAATCCAAGGTCGCCTCAGATATGGCTTTTATGAACTTAACAAACTCCGCGATGACACCTATGGTCGAGCCGACTATGCCGAGAATCAGGGCGAATCTTACGAGAAGGGTGAGGATTCCCTCGCTCGCAAGCGAAGATAAATCGAAGGGGAACGTGACATATAGGCTTAAGGACACAATGATGCCTACGATATTAAGCCCTATGCGCGTAAAGCCCAGAAACCAATCCGGGTCATAGAAAAAGAAGAGGAGATTGGCCACTGCCGTTGCAATCAAGGAGATATTCAAATACCGCAGCGGCACAACAAAATCGCTGGTAATGAAAGGTACGCGCCAGGCCAGAAGGTTGTTCGCCACATAAAGCAGAATCAAGTTTACGATGATGGCGACTGCGTAGCCGAACCTTTTCTGCCCTCTCGAACGCTCTTTAGGCCTCGTCCAACGTTCCTTTTTTAGGACGCTGCGCTCATCAGCCTGCTTAACCGGTTTCTCACGATACTCCTCGTCCGGCTCGCGTTGCTCATCGCCCATTCTTCCCTGCTCCATATCATCACCTGAAATGTATCTACCCCGTTCTCGCGAGGCATCAAAAGCGGGTAGAATCCAGCATAATGCGCGGATTGTTAAATACGACCTCCTATCCAAGAAAACGGTTCAATCTCATGCTCAGGTTATACATCTCGCATTCTGGGAAAAGATTGCAAAGAGATGAGCTTTGAAACAGGAGGCGCCATGTGGGCAAGCAACCGGGCCAAACCAACAATCCAATTCTTTCTGTCCTTGATAATATTATCCGGCTTTCTGTTGCTTCTTAGCTCCAGCGCTTTCGCTCACGGGCCCGTTCTAGAACCCGCGCGCGGCTCCATAATCGCATCTTCTGTTGATTCGCAATCAAGCACGGATTTGCTTGAAGATGCTGTGGCATTAACCGACCCTACCGACAACTCACTCGCTGTCTACGGCACGCTCTTGAAGCCTGGAGAAATCTATGCATACTATTTCATTCCGAAGAGAAGTGTTGCCATACCGTTAGAGTTGTTGGTTCCGAAACGGGGTTCCAGCTCCGATATGTTCCCGACCCTCGTTCTGGCCCATGAATCCACAGCTACCGCCAAATCAATGAAGCCTCCAACGATGATTACTCAAGCGACGGATTTGGACTCGCCTGACCCTGCAGGCGCTACAGAAAACAAGACCACTCCCGGTGGGAGCTTTCTCCGCTCACTCCCGGACACGCTCGAGCTTTCGGTCTTTGAAACGCGGCGCGGCGCGCGAGAAGCCTTCTTTGAGCCATTTAGCCTGGAATACCTCTATCACGGCAACGAACAAGATATTCTGCTTGAAGAAGGCGTTAGATACTACCTCCTAGTCTTCGAGCCGCGAAACTACACCGGCGATTATGTCATTGGCCTCGGCGATGTGGAGGATTTTTCTGATGTTTCCTTTGTGGGACTCCTCAAAGAAGTGCTTTTCATCAAATTAGGCCTCTATGGTGGTAGAAGCATACCGTGGGGCGAACTAATCGGGCTGTTTATCTTTATGGCAGGCTTTATCGTGGGCCTCGGGGCAGTCACCGTTATCGACCTTCATGGATTTCTCGGACGGACTTCGCCGTATTGGGCCGAGACAACGATACGAGCGCACAAAGTGACTAAGCCTCTTATCTGGATTGGCTTTGTTTTGTGCTTCATAGGCGGCTACATTTTGTATCGAGACATCGGTCTGTCGGCGACGGCCGCCCTGCAACTAATAGTCGCTATCCCACTCGTGCTTAATGGCGCGTTTCTGTCTTTCTATATAAGCCCGCGATTGCTCGCCAGAGAACGCGAAGGCAGCGCTCAGGAACTTCTTCCCAGCTCCATGCAAGCGAAAATAGCGTTAAGTTTTGTGCTTTCGTTTCTCGGTTGGTGGACCGAGGTATTCTTGCTCGCGTATTATCTGATGGTCATTCGATAGAAGTTCGGTGACGTCAGCCGGCTTACTGCTTTCGATGGCAACTCCTTCCCCTCGAATCACACGCTCAAATCCCTGCTGCTGTAGCGGAGATACGCAGCCAACAACATCACGGCGACAATACCCAGAGAAATAGCGATATAGAGCGGGTCTAGCGAGGCATGGTTGATGATGACCCTGCCTTCGAAGTATTTGAACGGTGTCAGATACTTCAGGCCGGGATACTTTTTCGTGATATCCAGCCACAATGAAAGAAAGAATGCGGCGAGCAATAGCCCGGTTGCCACGGGAGCCGCGCGCTTGGGCTTCTTCGAGATTCCGGCGGCGGCCAGGCCGGGCAACCCCTTAAAGAGGTCGTTTGCCGACTGATCCGAATTGGCAAAGCCCGAAAACTTGGTTATGCCGGTCAGAATCAAGAAAAACATCCCGAACGACCACGCAATCAGCGACTTCCTATGGGCTTTGAGTTCTCTTAAAACGATATTCATATAACGCCTCTCAAGCGCAATCAAGTCGAGCGAATATCTCGCTTAACATAGACGTAATAGCTGGCAACAATGGCTAGTATCACAACAACCGCTTCGATTAAGACGAACTGAAGCTCGTACGAGCTGTTCTTTAAACGGACATCGTCGAGAAGCTTTCCAGCGTCACTCCGAACGCTTTCCTGAAGGCCGGCGGAAAGCCCTCGAGCGTTTTGCGTAAAGTGTCCGTTTCTGTAGCGAATGCGGGAAATATCTACAAAAGCAGTCCTTCTTATAGAAGCTCGCGGAATAATCGAGCAAATCCTTGACCTTCATATTGTCGTAGTAATAGACCTCGGACGGCAAATACCCGATTTCCTGCTTGATTTCAGCTCCGAATTCAACGACGTCTTTTCCAAATATCTTGGCGCTGCCGCTGGTCTGGTAGATTAATGAAAGGAGGGTACGAATCGTAGTCGATTTGCCGGCACCGTTGGGTCCGATAAAACCAAAGAGTTCGCCCTCTTCGACGACGAGATCCACATCGATGATTCCCCTTGCCGCGCCATAGCTTTTTGTCAGCTTATGCGTCTCGATTACGTTCATTCGATTCTCCCATTCGACGATTCCGAATTAATTACTACGTCAAATAATCGCTTCAGCGTTTGTTTCTATTGTTGAAACCAAGAACCCTTTTTGCAAGTTCGTGAAAGGTTGATTGCGCGCTCGGTATTCATAGTTTGAAATTTGTACCCAATAGAGAAAAGCAAGGTTTTGATTTCTCAACCTTGCTTTTCTCTATTATTGTATCGATATACTCATCCGGTCCCGCTCGGGATGATAGCCTATCAGTCCCTAACGTTATCGATAAGTATTCTCTGCGCTATTTCCGCAGAATCATTGTTAATGTTCTGCCTCTACGCCGGCGGTTTCCTCCCTGACACCTATGGCTACCTTGTACAGAATGGTTAGTATAAGCGCACCGAGCGCCCATATCCCAAGAACTATAAATGACTCGGGCACAGTCGGCCAGTATTCCGTTACTGTGCCAAAGGGATTTGGCACAAATCCGCCGACCGTCAGGCCAAGCCCTTTGTCTATCCACAACGATGCAAATAGTGCCACACAGGCCGCTACCAAAGTATTCTGCGACCCGCGTGTCCGCGGGTTGATTAAGAGTACCAGGGCTGTCACCGCCAGGATGACGCTAGTCCACATCAAGGGGACCAGCATCCCTTGCCCATAAATGCCGGCAAAGAGGTATTCGAAGGCATGCATATGCCCCGGAATGTTGCTGTAGAAGGCGGTAAAGACTTCTAGCAGCAGGAAGAAGACGTTTGCCACCATCGCATAGGCGACAATCTTGCCGACTGCCATAATAGCGTCTTTTCCGGGGTCGAATTTAGAGACCTTTCTCACTATCAGGGCCAGGATTATCAGCAATGCGGGCCCCGCGGCAAACGCGGAAGCGAGAAATCGCGGCGCTAAGATTGCGGTAAGCCAGTAATGCCTTCCGGGTAAACCCGCGTAGAGAAAAGCCGTTACGGTGTGAATGCTAAACGCCCACGGTATCGAGAGATAAATTAGCGGCTTGACCCATTTCGGCGGCGGAGTTCCCTTCCGCTCGGCGCCCATAGCTGTCCAACCAATTGTAATATTAAGAATCAGATAGCCGAGCAAGACCGTGGCATCCCAGAACATTACCGAATTGGGAGTTGGGTAGAGAAACATATTCGCGACCCTCATCGGCTGACCCATATCTACAACAATAAATGTCATACACATGGCGACGGCCGCTACGGCCAAAAACTCTCCGAGGATAAGCAGCTTACCGAACTTCTTATAATTATGCAGATAGAACGGTATGACAAGCATGACAGCGGAGGCCGCAACACCCACGAGGAAGGTGAACTGGCCTATGTAGATACCCCATGAGACATCTCTGCTCATGCCCGTTATCCCTAGGCCGGTGTTAAACTGCTGAAGGTAGAACAAGAAACCCACACTAATAGCGGCGAGTAGCGACAATACCCATATCCAGTAGTTTTTACTTCCATATAGCGCTTTCTCAAGCATTGTCAGCACCCCCTATCACGTAATAGACTTTTGGACCTGTTCCAAGCAAGGGTTTTCTTCTGATTGTATAAGCTTCGCTGAGAACCTTTCTGATTTCAGAGTTAGCATCGTTTATGTCGCCGAATACCATAGCACCGTTCGATGCCGCCACGCAGGCGGGCTCAAGACCCACTGCGAGCCTCTCCGTGCAGAATGTGCACTTCTCGACGACGCCCTTCATCCTCGCCGGATAATCGGGGTTCTCGTCCTTGATATGCGGCCTCGGGTCGATCCAGTTAAAGCTCCTCGAGCCGTAGGGGCATCCGGCCATGCAGAAGCGGCACCCGATACAGCGGTGCATATCCTGCACAACAATTCCGTCTG
Source organism: Actinomycetota bacterium (assembly GCA_018333515.1). NCBI lineage: Bacteria > Bacillati > Actinomycetota > Actinomycetota bacterium. The sequence goes on along the minus strand of JAGXSZ010000036.1, from coordinate 10,085 downwards.
ACCTCTTGAATGTGGCCTTTGTCGGGCATACCCTTACACAGGGAGGATGTTCGCAATGATTGCACAGCAGGAGAAAAGGCATTTCTTTCAGAGACTCCTTCATGTGCACCTCCTCTTGTTCTTCGGGGAAAGTATGCTCGAAGCTGTCGGCCCATATCCACTTGACCTCGCTTTTCGGGTCATCAATAACAGGGATGTTATGGATACTGTTGCAAGCGTTTATAACCCTTTTGTAATCGTCCTCCGTCTTGAACTTGGCCACATCGATAACCATGGCCCACTTGCCTGCCGTAATGGCGCCTGACTCCGGCGTGAACTCGGACGCTTGAGCAATATCCTTTGTAATATCTTCCACTATCGTCAGTCCACCGATCGCCAAGATTGCGGAGGCACCGGCCATTTTCAGGAAGTCTCTTCTATCGATTCCCATTATTTCCCCTCCTTTGGCGCCAAATGACAATCCCAGCAGTAGGGCTTTACACCCGTGTATTCATGACATTTATCACAAAATTCCTTCTTGTTCGAATGGCACCGCATGCAAGTATTCTGAAGGCTGACGGTGTGCCTATCGCCGTCACTCGCGACATAGACCGTGGTCTCATCGCGTACCGACATATCCCGCCACTTATTGAGCAGGCTCATATGCTCGGCTTTCATAAACTCCGCCGACTCGACGCACTTCTTTTCCTCTAGTTTCCGTATTTCCGGTGTATCGAGATTTGGCTCGGGAGTAACAGTGGCCTTCCCGATGTCACCAAAGAACGGATATGTCGCAAGAGCCAGGAATATGACGATTCCTAAAATAATTTTGCCGCCGTTATACATCTTCAGCACCCTCTTTCTCGGGAAGATCTTCAAGGCGCATGTCTTGCGTCCTTTCCTTTTCTCCCTTCATCACTAGGGCGTTAGCCACGAGTTCGTGCATACCTGCCACGTCCACGCCGGGAACCCAATAATTCATCAACGGCGGCAAGGCCGCCCTGTCAATGGCGCACATGTTAGCCAGCATATTGACGCCGTGATGCTGCCGGACATGCTTTACCGCATTCGCTCTTGGGAAACCGCCTCTCAATCTCAATTCCATGTTCTCCGACGCATTGAGGCCGGAGCCGCTGCCGCAGCAGAAGGTCTTCTCCCGGATGGTGTCCTCAGGCATCTCATAGAAATTGTTGCAGACATTCCTGATGACATATCTCGGCTCATCTAATATGCCCATGCCCCGCGAGGTGTTGCAGGAGTCATGGAAGGTTACTTTTAGATGGTCGTTACGGGACGGGTCAAGATTTAACTTGCCGTGCTTTATCAAGTCGGCGGTAAATTCAGCGATATGAATCATCTTTGTGGAACCGGCATTTTCAAACTTGGTGCCTGTTATGGGCGAAACCGGAACCTCGAGAAAATCAGCGGGCCCGTTCCAGGTGTCCATGTACTGATGCATGACCCTCCACATGTGGCCGCATTCGCCGCCGATTATCCATTTTACGCCCAACCTTTGGGCCTCGGCGTAAATCTTGGAGTTGAGCCGCTTGGCCATCTCGTTCGAGGTAAAGAAACCGAAGTTTCCACCTTCGGACGCGTAGGTGCTCCAAGTATAGTCAAGGCCAATCTCATGGAAGAGCATCATGTAACCCATGCACGTATATGTGCCGGGGTCGCCGAACATGTCGCCGGATGGCGCAACGAAGAGAACTTCGGCACCTTTGCGGTTGAAGCTCGGGTCAACCTTGACGCCCGTTATCTCCTCTATGTCGTCTATCATGAAGTCAAAGTTGCTTTTTATCGTGTGCGGCTCGAGACCTAGGTGGTTACCCTTCATAAAGCAGTTTGCCACGGGACCCGCAATCCACTCTATGTTTAGGCCGAGAAGATTGAGTATCTCCCTGCCTATCATTGTAATCTCGGCCTGGTCGATGCCGTACGGGCAAAAGACCGAACAGCGACGGCATTCCGAGCATTGGTAGAAATAATACCACCACTCTTTGAGGACATCTAAGGTAAGCTCTCTGCCGCCTCCGTGTTTCCCCATCATCTTGCCGGATGTGGTGAAATATCTCCTGTAGACCGACCTTATAAGCTCTGCCCTGAGAACAGGCATATTCTTGGGGTCTCCCGTGCCGAGAAAGAAATGACACTTATCGGCGCATGCACCGCATCTTACACAGATATCCATGAAAAGCCGGAAGGAACGATACTTCTTAAGCCTGTCTTCCATGGCTTCTAGGACTATCTCTTTCCAGTTCTCGGGCAGGCTCCAGTCCTCGTCTTTTACCGACCACTTCCGAGCATTCGGGAAATCGACGGTATTGAGGCTTTCGGGCTTGCTCGCGTTGCAAAACATTCCGTCTTGGAATTCAACCGGGTTATACATCCAACCCGTATAGGGAAGGCTGTAATTTATCTTTGACAGCTCTTCTGGTTTCTTCTTTGCCATGATCACTCCTCTCCCACTGGTATCTCAGCGTCGTTCTTTTCATTGCCGGATTCGCTCTCAGCCTCCGCGGGCGCTTTTGCTGAGGGGATTTCGACTGGTATTCCAGCGTTCTCCATCTTCTCCCTGAAATCATCCTCATACTCTTCGTATGGATGGAGCTTGACGGGATAATTCCATGGGTTGATATGTCTTTTCATGCGGCTATCGTTTGCCAGATTTCTTGTTGGGCTGAGGAACACGCCGCCCGCATGGACCAGTTTGCTAAATGGGAAGTAAACAAAGAGGGTGCTGACAAGAAATACGTGGATATAGAAGATAACGCCGATTCCCTCCGGGATGACGGGGCTGAAGCCAATCAAGCCCATTGTCAGCTCTTTTACGCTCACAATATCCACCTTGAAGAAATACCTCATGAGGATACCGGTGGTAGCAATCGATATTATCAAAAAGAGCGGAAAATAATCGGCTGCAAGTGAGATATAGCGGACTGTGCGTACAGCAAGCCTCCGGTATAGGAGGTAGCCCACCGCCACCAACAATATCGCACCTGTCATATATAGCCTTGGAGCGCCGATTTGCATAAAACCATCGAGGCTCTCTAATGCGCTCACATATACGGGAGAGGGCTCCGCGAAAAACCTCATGTGTCGAATTAGAACAATCAAGAACGTCCAGTGAAACGCTAACGCCGCCAACCACAGCCACTTGCCGGAACTATAGGCAAGCCGCCCTTCTCTCAATTCGCTGGTGTTGTTTCTAAACAGCGAACGGAAAAGAAGTATCTCGAGCGCCATTCTGCCGATTACACCGCTGGTGGTGGAGGGGTTGTCGAGTTTGCTCTGGTTTATCCACGGCAGAGATTTTTGCTGACCGCAGGATGTCGAGATAGCAAAGGGTACGGGCGACTTTCCCCACGTTACTACGCGATAGACAACTCCAACGATGATTGTTAGAACGGCAACATAAGGTATAACGATTCCGAAGAAAGACTGCATGCCGACAAACTCGACCCCAACATAGGCGACCAAGCTAAGTAACAAAACTACAGCCAAGGAAAATAAGGCTCCCATTCTATTCACCTCTTTTCTTTATTTTAAAATTGGTGTTTCAATATTCGGACCTTGCCCTAGACCCTGCTCTTGCATCTCACATAACCTGCGTTCCTTCTGAAGCAATCTGAAGACCATATCATTCGACTCGTTAGTTTTGAGCTGATATATCTTATCGCGTGCTTCCATGTATAAATCAAAGGATATAAGTGCAAGGGTGTCTATTTTTAACTCGAACGCAGTCAATGCCGCAGCATCTACAGCGCCCCGCGTATCGCTCGTATTCTGTGATTCCTCACTGATTATCTTTTTCAGATGGAAGATGAAGGCTACGGCTTGAGAGGGAGAAAAGTCCTGCACGGCTCTGACTTTGATGATACTCTCGAGATAAGGAGCAATCTCCACGAAAGGCGCCTCGTCGATGAGGCCATCGACAAGCCCTTCTAATCCCTCGTGGATGGTATATCCTACCGGACCCGTAAACTTGTTTTTTTGGCCCTTTAGGAAAGCTGCGGCTTCACCGGAATACGTAGCCGATATCACATCGAGCCATCGCTTTAAGATAGCGGACTTCTTCTTTCTTAAGATGTCATTAAGCTTAGTCGCCATATCATCTCCGTTCATGAGAGCAGTTGGGATTGGCCGGAAGATACCGTTAGAAACGGTTTACTCTCAACAAAGCCTTTCCAATCTGCTTTGTTCGTGAATCATTCGGCTTGTTGCCTTCAAGTAGGTGCGGTTTTAACTCGCCGCCACCATGAGGGGGAACCAGTTTTCACATAATACCTCCTTAGGTTGCCTTTTGTCGTATATGCTAAACCGAAGTTTACGTCGAAAAACTAAGATTAGATATCATGATTATGCCCGCGGGCGGGACATAAGTCTTACACCAAGTTTGATTTAAGATAACCAAAAACAATTGCGGCTCTCATGCCCTTATCAGAAGCGCAACATAGAAAGTTTGTAACAATTGTTCCAATCAGCGTAGCATTGCTCCAAATACTTGTCAAGTAAATGTCAAGTATGTCGCCCGGCAATTGGCTGATGATTTTATATGTCCATGAGGGTTGTGGGTTGGGGGTGGGATGGGGTGTGTTTGTGTGGGTTCTGGTTAGAGCAAGGCGAACAAAGACGAGGGGAGCTTGGCGTGCAATGATCAGCAAACAGCCTCAGACCCATTACACCGCAGCCTCGAAATCTGATAAATCCCGGGCATAATCCAGACAAACGGCTATATGCTCTTTAGTAAGGTCTGGAAACTCCTCGATTATCTCTCCGGCCGACATACCTGAAGCCAGGTATCCGAGAATAAGACTTACGGGAATGCGCATGCCTTTGATGCGCGGCTTACCGTGAAGTACATCAGCGGTGCTTACAATATGGTCTCGCCAGTTTACCAGCATCTTACCCTCCTTTTATAGCCCGATGCTATACCTCAAGGATATCTAAATTTAGTGTAAAGAGCAATCAAGTCCTCTGTATGGATTGGCAACATGCTCGTGCTTTCGACCGATGACTATTGGCAATCAATTGCTTAGCTAATCTACGAGTCTACTGCTTTAAAGCCGTTACCTTTTTCTCGAGGTCATCGAGGGCTATCTTCTCAAGCCCCCACTTTACTTGCCCATCCTTGGCTTTTTTCACGAGTAGAGGCACATCGAGCGTATCTCCATTTGCTTCCGTGAACGTATAATCGGTAAACAGCGCGACCTCATCACCGAGGCTAAGCGCTTCCTGCTCGGCTTGAACGACTTTGTCGTCGCCCACTGTTCCACCCAAAATCTTGATGACAATCCGATTGCTGTCACAGCCTTTGAGTTTTTTCTTTACCTCGACGACAACCGGCGTGTAAATCATGACTATATTGCCGTCTTTATCCGGGCGGAACAAGTTTGGATCATCCGGCTGCAAACCCGCCGGTCTTTTGCCGTCTTTTGTGTTCCAAACGCTTGGCTGTACGTCGACTACAGTGCCAATTGCAATATCTTTAGCGCTTTTGGTAGCTTGTTCAACCGTATATGGCACCTCATACCCCGATACTCCGATATTTAGAGGCGCGGTTTCACTACTAGCTGGTTTGATATTGGCTTTATCATTGTTTTGGTTATTTCCAAGTACCGAGAAATTTACTGCAAAGGCTACCGCAACCACTATTGTGAGAGCAGCGATCATATAACCTTTTTTGAAGAATAATTTCACAGTTGTGCCCCCCATGAGCTGCCTTGCCCAATCTGCAGCTCGTTCGAGTTCGCCTTCTCTCAGCGGCCCTTCCTTGCCCTCGACAAAGAACCCTTCAGGAGGAACCGCCAGCTCTCCAGCCTTTTTCTCGAGCCCTTCCGCGACAGGCTTAGCGGCATAACCGAATGTCCCCATAAAAAAGCGCCCCGCTGTGCGCCCTAATGTAGAATCGAAATCATCTGGTGACATCCTGGTGTCGAACGCGGCCACCTTGACCCCTTTTAAGCCGCTCACCGGGACGCTGTCTATCAAGTTTTTGATTGCAGGGGTCGGCCTGAATCCCTGCGTAGGCGAACCAACGACTAGCATATCCAATCCCGCCAGTTGCTGAGGTTTCACATCGCCCACGCGAAGCACCGCGACATCCTCGCCGGAGCCGCAAGCAGCGCCAATCGCTCGGACTATTTGCTCCGTGTTGCCATAAAGCGAATCGTATATTACCAACACCTTCATCGCGATGTTCCTTTACGTTTGGAAGCGGAAACTCCTAGCCGATGATAAGCGAAAGTCGATGGCTCCCTCTAAGATGATGTTCGCTATAGCCATTTCTCAGCGATTCTCCTCAGATACCCTTTGTTGCCAAGCCACTAAGATTTCTGCGACTATCTTTGCGTGTTCTCTGTTTGGAGTAAGACCCATGCGCTCGTGCTCTATCCTTACAAGATAGTCAACAATTTTGTCGATGCTGCTATTGGATTTAATTAAAGAGAATACTTCGGGCAAATAAGTGTGATATTCGTCGCGCGCCCAGGGCTCATCGGAGATTCCTATTGGATCCCAGATATAATGAAGAACCTCATCTATACGCCCATATAGCTCGCTGTCTTTAGGGATTAGTTTCTTTCCCATCGATTCCTACCACAACCTCGCACGTTATTTCATCGGTTTAATCAGCACCTAATAAATTCATTGGTCCCATAGCTCGCCACGACGTATGATTTTGCAATGGTAGCATCCGCTAGATTCGCCATCATTGTTGTACCACTCATGACGACCACCAGCAGCTTCACAATCTTTGCCTTTACTCGCAATACCAAAGTTAATTAGGAACCATGGCAGATGGGTTCTTAACCAAGTTCGCCAACGGTAAGGGCCGCCGCTAGTCTCTGGCATCAATATCTCCTTTTTGCTGCTGGCAAATACGCACTTGAAACTAGACGTACGATTGTTTGTATTATATCTCTTACTGTGATTGTACGTCAAAGAGATATGCATGTGGTTGGCCGAGCCATTATCGCGAGGGTCAATCATATCTCACAGCAGAAATCTTACGGTTCTCAGACCAGGGGGTCAATTTTTAACCGGCGATGACAAGCTTGAAAGCGTTGTCGAACGATTCGGAGATGAGTGCTTAAATACGAACAAGTTCCTCTCCATAGAGGACGCTCGGGCCAAGATCGCGGCCTGGAGAATTGAGTGCAATAATTTTACGCCGCACAGCTCGCTCGGCAACATGACTCCCGCTGAATATGCGGCGAATTACGACTGTAAGGAAACGCCAGAAACTAAATTTTCTCTAGTTTTAAATGGACCAGTTTTTGGGTGAGGTTCATTTTTATCATTGAACCTTATCAAAAAATGAACCTTTAGATTCTCATTAGCTCTGAATCCAACCATCGCATAATAGATGCATTCATTCGATGGGGATAAACACATAAGAATAGTAGGAACAGAACTGGTTCGGTCTTAATAAGTTTAGGAACATAAGCGCCACCAGATTCTTGAGCCATTGTTCGTAGCTCACTCCAATCCTGGGTATGCTTTGGATAGGCTATCTCAAGAACTCCTTCTCGGTTATTCCATTTATATAGATGCCATAATTTCTTCGGTTTAAATGTTGTAACCGAGATCCTAGTAACATCAGGCCAAAGCGGCCAAGTATGTTGCTTAAAATTGCGTCTCACGAAGAGGTGAACTAGACCTTCTAAGACATATGAGTTACCGCGAAATCTTTCATCCAATGGCTTTTCCGCTATCCCCAAAAGGTGGGGCATAACACTGTTCGCATCATAATACGGATTCGCTAATAGCTCCTCCCCTTTCGGTTTGTTGACATGACAAATTACCTCGATAAGAGCCTTAAGCAAAAAGTCTGGCTCAGGCGTCGAGATAACTTTTTTTTGATACCACATCGCCGCAAGGAACTGGGGTGCAGCAGCTTCACCCCACATATAAAGTTTGCGACGATTCTCTAAGCAGAATTCCTTGATAAAGACATCGGTTTCATCTGCTCTTTTGTTCTCGAAACGCCTCCAGAGGCCAAGGATGCTCATATAGGCCACTAACCATGTTAATCTTACACGGTAGAACGGCGGGTCAGCCAATGCGTTCCCTTCTGTCAGGTAAGGCGCTTCCTTGACTTCGTCATAGAGGTCTTCGAGCTTGTTATAAATTGCTTGTTTAGCCATTTCAAATTCATTTTTCCAATATTTTGGGTCTAGGTCCCATCTCTCTGCCAGCGCCAGTGTATAAGATAAGAATATGACCCATGCTTCTATGACCGCCACGTGGTTATTCTTCTCATCAAAACTGGAAGTGCTGATTGAGCATAGAACAGCAGCGCCCGATATTGCCCTACTACATGCCGCTTTCGACGGCTTCCTGCTTCTATCGTTCGTTTTCACGTAACCGAATGGTAAGACTGATTCTATGAGCGCAGTGAGTTTTTCCTTAGGTAGAACGTCGTTGCCCATTTCTTGAAAGAGTTGGAGGAATCTTTGCTCAAGCGTAGTATCTGGTAAGCCCGATGGGAGAAGATTGGTTCCTAGGTTAAGCGCCATTTCAAGGAACTCTCCTCGAACAATCGTTTCTATGCCGTAAGGTTGACCTTGCCTCTCCCAAGTTCGGTTCATATCGCTTATGGCTCGGCTTACCTCTTCTTCAAGATTACCGTTCGTAACAAAAAATGAGCGGTGGGGCTTAGTGGCATCAACCGAGGGGTGGTCGATAGCCGTCATAACCAAATCCTGCAATTGTGCGCTAATACTATCCTCTCGCCACTGTGAGAGAGAGATTTTACCATTCTTTGCACCTTTAAGCTGAAAAGCGCATGGTGTTCCGTCTGCATCGATAGCTATGATGTCTTTCCCAAGTTCCATACCGCAATGTCGCGATACGTGTATTATTTTGTACCCTTCGTTGATAAGCATATGAGAAAATGGAATCTGGAAGGACTTTTCGCTCGCCCTATCCAACCAATTTTCGATTACTCTCTCTAACACGCCACTCTTCCTTTTCTTGCCGAATGATTTCATCGAAACGGGCTTTTGCGGCTGCATCGGTTCTAAGCTGTTCTTGTATTTTAACCATAGCCTCATGGAGCTTTTCGCCTGTAACAGCTACGGGTAGCTTAGGCTCTCCATTTTCATCAAAATTGAATTGAACTTTCGATAGCATATCTAAATAATCATCGACGGTAAGCTCTCCTCCACCCACATCGATGGTATTACCAACCGCAGCTGTTGTCTCGTTGATTTTCTTGAAAAAGATTTGTGATTGCTGCCTTGCCATCTCTTCGGCCATCGAATCCACTCTTTGAATGATTTCTGCAGGCGTCATGGTTTCAACTTCTGAGTGCTCAATAGTAATTTTTACCTTAGCTTCCTTCATTGGGACTTCATCAATAGAACCATCGGCTCGAATAATCCTGAAACTATCTCCCTCATGCATGACAAACTTCGGTAACTCTCCGAAGGGCTGCATAAACCCTGATTGAATTAGTTTCATGCGCTCCGTCAGTACCTGCATGAGCTCGTTTTTTGCTTGAGGAAAATCTGGTAACATAATCGCCTCGTAATTATCTGCTAATACACTACAATATAAATCTACCATAATCAGCCAGCAATATAAGACCTACTTGAATAACTTTAAAACTTGCCATAAAGAGAGATCTTGTCGATTATGCAAGGGAGCCATATTGTATCTCTTTAGCGACAACTAGTTAGATTGTGATGTTAATGAAAATCAAAAGTGCTGGGTTTTATAAGACAACTAAAACCGTTATTCATAAGTGACTGTACCCCTTCTAGGGTGCCACTAAAATCTTAGTATAATAAAGCAATGTGAGTCTTATAACAATACCCTGAATCGGGATAGGGGGCGGCTTTTAGCCGCCGACCTCCGGGTAGAAGGGCCACCCAATTGGGTGGCCCAACCCCCACAGAACCCGGCGTGCGGATTTCCCGCACCGGGCTCTTCAGAAATTGGTTCACAGCATTGCGTATACTTTCAATTTCTCATAAGGAATTGCAAGTTTTGGACGCAACAAGGGAAACAGCGCTTTAATCTTATGGAATTTATCCCACGTAATGTAGCTCTTGCTACTGCGGCTACTGAGCATCCTGCGCCAGCACCAGATGGCTTTCTCG
>JAGXSZ010000035.1 GCA_018333515.1 Actinomycetota bacterium | reverse complement strand
CCCCGGAAGCAACTAGATATTCTCACCGCTCGCGACTACCTAAGTTTCTGCCTTCCCCATTGAGAGAAAAGGTCGGCTGCTTCACAACGCGTTCTATTTCGGGGCTAATTATCCTCTTCACTTTATTCCGGCCTGCTATCTTCCTGTCTACGCTTCGTGAGCGCCTGTTACCAGACACCACGCAAGACTCGGTACATGACTGCTGGCTAGGCTTTGTCAAGGTGACCATCTCAGGTCACGTGTGCTCCTTGAGCTTGGCAAGGCGCAACTCCCACACCACCGTACAAGCGGGTCCGCTTTGATTGGACCCCGCTTTTTCTATTCAAACGATGTACGAACCTCTCATCCATTGAAGCTCAATGGCGAAGCTGAAGTCGTAGAGATATTAGAACTCCGCAATAAGCTTCAGTCGTAATCGTCGGCACGCGCTGCCGATATCGAATTTATTCTCGCCGGAGACTGCCTATGGCTTTAGGCTCTTGGCGGTTTCGATGTCCAACATTTTGACGACTTCGACCATGAGTTTGACTGTGTTCTCGAAATCGTTATGGTCGATGACGGCGACGTGACTGTGTATATAGCGAGTCGGCACGCCTATGACGATGCTCGGCACCCCGGTGCCGTGCAGATGGATTCTGCCGGCATCGGTGCCCCCCCTGGTCCCCGCCGCCTGGAACTGGTGGGGAATCTCGTGTTCCTCGGCTGTCTTCACGATCAAGTCCCGCAGCTTTGCGTTTGGTATCATCGACCCGTCGAGAACGACGATGGCCGGTCCTTTGCCCAGCCTGGCTTGGGCGTCGTTTTCCCGCACTCCGGGCGTGTCCCCCGCGATAGAGACCTCTGCCGCAATCGCCACATCGGGATGGATGACGGCCGCGCTCGTCTTCGCGCCGCGCAAGCCGACCTCTTCCTGAACGGTGCCGACACCGAAAACCGTATTGGGGTGGTCGATATCTTTCAACCGCTTGATAACCTCAATAAAGACCGCGCAGCCAACCCGGTCGTCCATAGCTTTTCCCATGAGCATATTCTCTTTTTTCATCCTCGTCAGAGGACTATCGATTACTATGGGGTCGCCGGGCTTCACCCCCATCTCTTTGACGTCGTCGTTGCCGGAGGCACCGATGTCTATAAACATCTCCCTCATCTCAACGACTTTCTTGCGCTCCTCGGGTGCGAGCAGATGAGGGGGTTTCGAGCCTATGACGCCCGGCACATCGCCTTTGCCGCCCTTGACAACGACACGCTGGGCAAGCATGACCTGATCCCACCAACCTCCGAGGGGCTGGAACATGATGAAACCGTCTTTGCTTATGCTCGATACCATAAGGCCGATTTCGTCCATGTGGCCGGCGATCATGATGCGCGGCTCCGAGGCGGCTCCCGCCTTTTTCGCTATGATGCTACCGAGATTGTCGGTGGAAATCTCCGTCAAAGGTTCGAGATGACGCCTGACGACCTCCCTTACCTCCGCCTCAAAACCGGATATACCCGATGCATTTACCAGCTCTTCAATGAGCGCGACCGAATCGGACATGCGCAGCTCCCCTTTCATGGTTTATATCGCCCGCTCTAAGAATAAAATTTGCCCTTGAACCATAAAGTAGAAACAAAGGCATCGATTGTTGCGTTAATATGCTTAACTTTTAGCGTTCAAGCGTGTAATATTTTAAGCAGCGCGATTAAACGTTACACGCGCCAGCTTAAGGATACACCAAAGCCATCCGGCAAAAAAGAGAGAGTTCCGTCATGGATGTCTTGAAAATGCTTGCTTTTTATCATGTTCTGCCCGCTATTGTAGGCTCAGCGTTAACCCTTCTACTAGCACTGTTTTTTATGAAGATGTTCTTTGTTAAGCGACCATCGCTCAGACACCTCTTTCTATTTGCGCCGTTAATCAAGCCGCTCACTATTCTTATCGGTGGTTTTTATGTACCGAGGATGGACGAGATCGAATGGGGCAAGCTAAATTTTAGATCTTGCTTCCAGATACCTGATCCGATGAATCTCGTAGATGCGTCGGCTGATAAGTATTCTACTTATAGACTGTCCGACAATACTCTATTGAAGCCCGGGGGCACCGAGCTGTTCATGAACGTCCTGCTGGTCGCGGCGGTATTGTTCTTCGTGATGCTCGCTGTCCGGTGGGCCGCGTTATATGCGTACAGACAGCGTCTGGCCGCGAGTGAAGAGCTAAGCCACGTAATGCACCAGAGGGTTTACGCGATTGCCGAGAGATTGAGTAAGAGCTTCAATGTAAAAATGCCTAAAATAACCTTCGCGGATGTTCCTTGCCCGCTGATGATAGGGTTTACTAACTTCACGATCGCCCTGCCCTTAGAAAGCGTCGATAAACTGAGCGACGCCGAGATCGAGGCCGTCCTTGCGCATGAGTTCGCCCACTTCAAGAGAAAAGACAACATCAAACTTTGGGCCGCGATAGCATTAAGAGACTTGGTGTTCTTCAGTCCGTTTGTCTGGGTAACATTTAGGTTGCTGAGCGCGGAGAGAGAGCGGGCGGCCGACTACCTCGCCGCAAAGACCACTGGAAAACCTGTGGAACTCGCAGGTGCGATTGCTAAAGTCGCCGAAATATCAAGCGGTTTTTCTATGCCTCAGCCTGCGCTTGGCATCGTAAAGAGCGACTTGGCGCCAAGACTTAGTATATCAAGACGAGTAGACGACCTGCTCGACTTCAAATTGCGCAAGCCAATAATTCTGCGCGCTCTACCGCTTGCCGTCTTGTTCATTATGCTGTTTTACGTAAGATACATGATACATATACGGCTTCCCGGCAATCACATATTCGGCTTCTTCGGCTAAATAGGCGAACCGCCTAAAATTAGACGCCTCACTCGGGACATCGAAGTTCGAGTAGTTGGAGATTGGCGAGAAGTTCGTCTTGGTCGGGGAGTTCCGATTCGCGCTCGACTACCCAGGATGCCTCCAGCGCGCCGTACCTGTCCGCAATAAAGACCGAGGGCATTGGTTTGGCCGACGGCTTTTCGAGTAAGCCATATTTTGAAGCAACGGCTCCCGACGCGTCGGATAGAACCGGGAAAGGTATATGTAGTGCATCGACGAGCGCGCTGAGTGGTGCCGGCTCATCGACCCCGATGGCAATGACCTCAGTACTTAACTGCTCGAACCGGCTGTGATCATCGCGCAAGCGCATCAAGGTATGGCGGCAATCCCGGCAATCCGCGCCGTTAAAAAAGTAGAGCAACAGGTTTTTACGCTGCTTGAAGTCCCACAGCGTTACCTCTTTCCCTCGGGTCGAAGTGAGAGCGAAGTACGGGACCATCATCGGCGGTGTTGAACTCTCTTCCGGTCGTGCCATCTGTTTTCGCCAGCCTTTCATGTTTAAGCCTATGTTTCCTAAATCAGATAGGCTTTAAACAATACTCCCCGGCGTGCGAAAATATAAAGCTAGTCTTCGACGGGCGTTTCTCCATATAATATCTTCATGGCACTCGAAGAATATAGAGAAAAAAGAAGTTTTGATAAGACCCCTGAGCCGAGCGGTGAATCCGGTGCGGAGCATGGTGGGCGGTTTGTCGTCCACGACCATCACTCCGTCCGCCACCATTATGATTTCCGACTGGAACTCCCGGCCGACTACTTCGAGTCGGATGAGCCCTCGGGGGAGATGGTTCTTAAGAGCTGGGCCGTCCCTAAGGGGATATCCACAGAGAAGGGGGTCAAGCGGCTCGCTATGATGGTCGAGGACCACCCGGTCGACTATATCGATTTCGAAGGAACGATTCCTGAGGGCCGGTATGGGGCCGGCACCGTCGCTATTTGGGACTCGGGCACCTTTGAGGTTGCCCAGAAGAAGCCCAGCAGTCTCAAAATCGTCCTCAAGGGCAAGCGGCTGGAAGGCGAATTCCATCTCGTCCACACAAAAAAGGGCAAAGGCAACGAGTGGCTTGTTTTTAAGTAAGGGCGCACACTTGATTTGCTCGTAAAACAAGCGCACGCAATGCAGTAGCAATGGATTGTCTGTTACCGGCAAGTTAGCGCCCTCTTCACCCCTCATCCCTGGTCGGGCCCTCCTGATATATCAATTGCTTTGCGGGAAGGTTGACTAGCCGTAACCCAATGGTTAAATTCTATAACTGCATGAGGTTATTTCAGAGGTTTTATCGTACAAGAATAATCATAGTAAGCATCACGGCGCTCTCTCTTGCGGCCACTCCGTCTTTCGCGTCCCGGTTAGACTCGAAGCGCGGCGAACAGGTCGATATAAAGAAACGCCTGGAGACCACGGAAAGGCTTCTCGATGCGACGGAGAACCGCGAAGCCGACATCGTGCGCGAGATGCAGGCCAACGACCGCAAAATCATCGAAATCCAGGATCAGCTAGACGGGCTTAAAGCGCGGCTCAATCAAAAGGTCGCCGCTAGGAACCGGTTAGAACTCAAACTTGCCAAACTAGAGAAAGAACTCGCGGCCACCGAAGCGGAACTAATCGTCACCGAGAAGGCGCTCGCCTACAAGAGGGCTGTTTTCAATAAACGGGTCACCGCCATCTATAAAAAAGGCACCACGAGTACTCTTGAGGTGCTTTTGGGCGCATCGGACCTCGGCGATTTGTTTAGGCGAATCGGCTACGTGGAGATGATTGCGAGACACGATGCCAAACTCGTGGCGGATGTCTATGAGATCAAGGTAGCCGCGGAAAAACACCGCGACCGGCTTGAGACCGACAGAAAGGTCGTCGCTAGAGACCGCCTCGTCCTCATCGACCAAGAAAACGAGGTACGCAAGGCCGGCAAGCAAGTCGCCGCCAAACATGAGCTTTTCAGAAACGAGTTAAAGCGCCAGGAAAACATGCTTGCGCGCATCGAGCGCGAGCAGAACCGGCTGAAGATAACGGAAGATATGCTCGAGTCGTCATCGCGGCTGGTCGCGGCGCAAATCAGAACGCTCGAGCAGGGTGGCTCGATAGACCACGCCTATAGCCGGCGCATCTCGGGGGTCGGCTTCATGAAACCCAGCTCGGAATCGATCACATCCGGCTACGGTATGCGGCGTCACCCGATTCTCGGCTACTCGCGTATGCATACCGGTGTCGACTTCGGTGCGGCGCACGGCTCTCCCATCTACGCGTCGCATAGCGGAACCGTTATTGTGGCCGGTAGAATGGGTGGCTACGGTAAAACCGTGGTCATAAGCCACGGGGGCGGCCTTTCGACACTATATGCGCATAATTCACAGTTGCGTGTCGGCGTGGGCCGGGATGTGGAGAGAGGCGACGTCATCGCGAACGCGGGCTCCACCGGCCTTTCTACCGGGCCGCACCTCCATTTCGAGGTGCGGGTAAACGGTTCACCGCAGAACCCGATGAACTGGCTGGACTAAGAACGAAATTAGGTTCGGTCGATGCTTTATGATTGTTCCCGGGCGGTGAGCGCGGCGCCGAGCGCGCCCGCTATCTCGGGATGTTCATGGCGGTAGACCGTGCGACCGAGCTTCTGCTCAAAGAGTTCTTGTATGCAGACATTGTAGCCGACCCCGCCGGAGAGGACGATATCATCGGCGATACCGACGCGATGGAGCATCGAGCCGACCCGCTCTACGACGGACTGGTGCAAGCCGAGGCCGATATTTCGAGGCTCTTCCTTTTTAGCTAGAAGTGAGACAACCTCCGATTCCGCAAAGACAGTGCACATACTGTTTACCTTGACCGCCTTGTCCGCTTGGAGTGACTCTCCCCCGAACGCATCGAGCGAGAACCCGAGTGTTTTCGCCATGACCTCGAGGAATTTGCCGGTGCCGGCCGCGCAGCGGTCGTTCATCTGAAAATCGGCGACTCTTCCCCGCTCGTCGAGGGCGATGACTTTGCTGTCCTGCCCGCCGATGTCGATAATGGTGCGTCCGCCGGGAAAGAGGTAGCGCGAACCGACGGCGTGCGCTTTTATCTCCGTTATCACGCTATCCGCGAAGTCTTCGCGCGCGAAGTGGCGACCGTAACCGGTCGCCACTATCTTTTGCGCGTTATAAGGTTTGATAAGCTCAAGCGAGCGCTCGTGCGGGTTAAAACCGGTGTCTATGACCTTGAAGTCGGTGATGCCCTCTCCATTAAGCGCGACTACTTTGATACAGCGCGAGCCGATATCTATGCCCACAAACACTTAGACAATCGCTCCTTGCGCCTCTTTGATCCGCTCCATGAACGCCTCGACCCTCGTCGAGAGCTGGCCGGCGTCCTCCATGCTGTAGTCGGTTTCGATCCTTAGAACCGGCACACCGGCTTCTTTAAGCGTCCTCTCCACGCTGTTATATTCCACCGTGAACGGGTCGCAAAACTGGAGCGCATAGTGGATAACGCCGTCGACCTTGTAATCTTTGACGAGCTGCGTGATGTTGTCGAGTCGCTCTTTGTTCGGCGTGAAGCATGCGCAGTCGAGCTTCATGTAGCGGTCGGCGACGGCTGCAAGCTCGCCGTCGAGGTCGCTCGGGCTCTCGTCGACCATATCCCTGAAATAGCGGTGGCCGATGCAGGCTTCTTCGCCGACGATGATAGCGCCGGTCGACTCGACGATGTGGTGCATCTTCCAGTTCGGGATAGCCATCGGGCAGCCCGAGATAAGAATGCGCGGCGCATCTTCTGGAGCCACGCCGACACCATCGGCGATTCGCTGCTCCAGCTCGTCGCTTACCTTGTTTATCATCTGGGTGAAACGCAGCGGGTCGTCGTAGAACGCGACCTGCTCGATAAGGAGCGCGTCTTTGCCGCTTATCGGTACCGGGCTCGCTTTGCGCGCCTCGTTCATACGTCTCAGTGCGGCCCGCTTCGCGTTTACGCTTGCGACCCCCCGCGCAAGCGCCGCCGCGTCGATGGTGTTTCCGGTAAGCTCTTCCATCGTCTCTTTGAATTTTTTCACCTCGTCAAGCCAGAGCGTGCGGCTCGCCTCGTCCTTGGTCTGCGGCGTGTGCATAACGTGGACATTGGTATACTCGCCGAGAACCTCGTAGGTCTTCTTCTTGCCGTCGCAGGTGGTCTCGCCGACTATCATGTCGCTCGACTCGAAATATGGGCAGACCTTGGTTAGTTTAAAGCCCATGAACGACTTGATGAGCGGGCAGAGGTTTCTTGGCAACACTTTTTCGGCCTCGGCCGCGCCCCAGTCGGCGCCGCCGCAGATGCCGACACAAGCCGCGCCGCCGGCCAGCACGACCTCCTCCGGCACATAGAGGCAGAATGCGCCTACGACTTTGCCGCCCGCCTCGCGCAGGTCATTGAGTTCCTTGACTCTCAAGCCGTGGATCTCCGACATGACAAAGTCGAGATAGGACATCCCTTCGGGGCGATTCTGCTGGCTCATGTAGATATCCCCGTACATCTGGGGTATCACGGCTAGCAGTTGGTCGTGGGCTTCGAGGTCGAGGCCGAGGTCTTCCCACATTTTGCGATAATCTTCGGACATGTGTTTCCTCCTTGATTCTTGTCTTGCCGGTTGATCGAATAGTATAGCGTTGCACTAAAACACTTATTTTATATATAACATTATGTTATCAATTAGACAAGCCTGTCCATTGGCATTCTTATTTCAGGGATTTTGTAACTCATTGAAATATCCGCAATTGCCCATTTATGGGGCTTATTGCAGAGAAGCTTTGTCGGCCCGATGAATCGGACATATAGAAACGAGTGCGGAGCGGGCCGGTTATCCCTTTTTCCTGATCTTCGCCAAAAGCGCCCTGTCGGCGGGAAAACCCGATATGGGATCGAGAATCTCGTTGTCGGTCAGCATATTTGCGTTCGCGTCTTCCCAGCCGTGCGGGATAAAGACCACCCTGGAGTCGATCTCATCGGTCAGTCTTACCACAAACTCGGCACTTCCCCTCAGGGACTCAACAATGACCCTCTCCCCCTCATTAATCCCAAGCTCTCTTGCCTTTTCCGGGTGGACCTCCACCTCAGGATCAGGAGCAAGTTTTAGAAGCGACGCTATATTGCGATAGCGCGAGTGGTGATAGCTTGGCATTCGCTTACCAGTCGTTAAAACAAGCGGGTACTCTCGAGCAAGCTCTGGCATCGAGACAGGGCTCTCATGGGGCTCTCTATAGACAGGCAGCGGATCGTAACCGTATTTTTCAAGCTCTTTGGAGTAGATCTCAACCTTACCCGATGGGGTCCTAAACCCATCTTTCTCGTACGCCTTCTCCTTATGCTCACCGTAGATATGCCCATTCTCATTATCGGACAGCTCGTAAACCGTTGCGCCAAGGGGGGCAAGCCTATATGTTAGAGCTTCTTCTTCGCTCTGCCATGGAAACTCATCGTTATAGCCCATTCTTCTCGCCAGCGCCGTCCAAAACTGCCAATCCGTCATGCGCTTTTTATCCTCGCTCACCTTGGGGCTCAGTCCGATTCGTAATGCCCCATAGATGCTTGTATGATCCCAAATCTCCGGGCGGGCCAGAAACGATGCCGCGGGAAGTACGAGATCGGCAAGCTTTGCTGTCTCCGTCATGAAGTGATCCATTACCACAAGAAATTCGATGTCCTCAAGAGCACTAATAAGTCTCTTGGCGTTCGGCCATGTAATAACCGCGTTGGATCCGCTAATTATTAGTGCCCTTAAGGGATATGGCGTTTTGTCAAGGATGGCATCGGCATAGATATTGGCCTGGGCATTGTCATTGTGTTCGCAAAAGATGGGGAACCGGTTCTCACCGATAGCAGGAGTGCTACAAGTGTTTGTAAGTTTTAGCGATGAGAGCGCAGCCCCAGGAGCAAATATGGCCCCGCCCTTTATGTCGAGATTGCCGGTGATCGCCTGTAGGATCGCGATAGCGCGTGCGGCTTGGACCCCATTGGTCTGAAGCTCAACCGCAATACCGGGGTAACTGCATGCCGGTGAGGAGGTCGCATAAAGCCTGGCGGCCTCTTGTGTCTTTTGCGTGGGAATCCAGGTAATCTCTTCTACCCTTTGAGGGGCATACTCACCTACCAGAGAGGTGAGTTCATCAAATCCAACCGTCCATTTTTCTACGAAGGCTTTGTTGTAGAGATTTTCGGAAATAACAACGTTTAAAAGCCCAAGGGCAAGGGCGCCATCGGTTCCCGGTCGCAGCTGCAGGTGCACATCAGCCTTTCGTGCCAGCGGTGTTGCCTTGGGATCGACCACTATGAGCTTAGCTCCGCGATCGAGAGCCTCGTTGATTATAAACATCTGTGGTGGACAAGATATTTGCGGGTTATAACCCCACAAAACAATGGAGTTAGTGTGTGTGTAGTCTGGTACAGGAAGAGCCCCATAAACAAGTTCGTTCGCGATAACTTTTGAAATATGGCAATGGCTTCCTGCCGTTGAAAAGTTTGGCGTTCCAAATGCAGCACAGAACCGCTGTACATAAGGGGTGAATTCCTTTCTCACCCCTGCTTGGCCTACGTGTACGGCAACGGCTTCAGCTCCGTGCTTGGCTTTCACCTCACTGAGCTTCTCCGCTATAATATCAAGCGCCTCATCCCAGGATATCTCCCGCCACTCGCCTGAGGCCGTCTTTATTAGTGGATGCACTAAGCGGTCTGGCGCTTCAAAAATATCTTTGAGATTTCGCCCTTTTTGGCATAGGTACCCCCGGGTTGCCGGGTGTTCCTTTCTCCCCTTTATCTCAACGATAGCATCACCTTCGAAGGTTATATCCATGCCACAGCCGCCGTTACAGATCGCGCACACTGCCTGCACGGTACGTGTGTCCTCGGTTGCCTGATACCTCCTGCTTATTACACCGCTCTCGCTCATATCATTCTCCCCTTATATTAGAAAGACGTTCATCTAATTTATCCGCATCGCTGCGTGGATTTTCTCAATAGTCATACCTGCCAAACATACGAGCGGCGTCCACCATTGCCTGCACATTCTCCGGTGGCGTCTTGGGAGGCAAAGCACATGCGGGAGTTAGAATAAATCCGCCGGAATGGTACTTCATTTTATCAATGATCTGCCCGCACTCCTCAAACACCTCATCAGCGCTCCCCAACTGCAAAAGAGTTGTCGAGACGTTACCGCCTATAATATAGTCTTCACCAAAAAATTCTGCGGTCTTCTCTATGTCCATCTCGTGGCCTATGGTAAAGACGCTTCTTGACACTAATGGAATCTTCTTCCAATGCATAAGATTGTGAAAGTGCTCACCGCAGAGGTGGATCAACCACTTTTTTACACCCTTACCAATAAGCTGTTCGTGCATCTCAATAACGTAGGGTAAACTAAAATTCTCAAATATCTTTGGCGATACTACTGCGTGACCTTCTAAGGGATATGTGCAGAACGCCGAGCAATTTTCTGCCCCAAACTCATCTATAAAGAGGTCTGCCACTAGAAGCAGGTAATCGGTGGATAAGCGTAGCAATTTATGAATCATTTCAGGTTCTTTGTAAAACCAGCGAAGTAATACTTCGGGCCCGACAATCGAACCGGCGATTCCCATAGGCGACCCCCCGTAAATCGATACCGTATAGCCCCTTGCCCTCGCCAGCCGAGCAAAGACCAGCATCCTGCCGGCGCCCGGTGCGATCTTTGGGTCGGGTAGTTTAAGTCTCTTAACATCATCCGCACTTTGTGCCGCCCTTTTTGCTAAAAACGGCAAGGCATGCAAGGGTGAAGAATGAAAGGCGAACTCGCCCCCGAAATCCCAGCCGCTCCAATCCGGTATACTATAAGACGGTGTTCCATCATACTTGTGAATCTCGATTGACAATTCTTGGGCTCGGAGGGCTTTTTCAGGTTCAAGGTAAAACTCTCTAACGGAGATGCCCGCTCGTAGTGCCGTATACACGGATGCCATAGGATTTACCGGTACTCTATCCAACTCTTTTTTACTTACAAGAGCCTTCATTCGCTCAGACGACGTCAATATATCCTTCTCAACGATGCGCGCCGGCACTTTCATAAAACAACCCCACTCCCTTGTCTTCTACAAGCGATCGCAGGTGACTTCATACCTATAACTCGCCCCCTTGATGCCGCGCATGCTTCGGTGTTGCGACCATTTCTTCGTTAAAATCGAACTCAAGCTCGTTCAACTCTTCGATGTCATCACGTTTAGGTGAGCGAGCTTTAAGCCTTAAAACAATAGCGGCAAGAACGGCAAGCGCGGCGCATAAGTAAATTGGTGCCCTTGCGGATATAGCGTCGGTCATAATCCCACCGATGAGCGGACCAAACGCAAGGCCGGCGCTCATCGACGAACCCTGGCGGCCCAGAACCGCTCCCATGCTCTGGGATGGGGTCACTTCGGCCACAATCGTTATCGTACTGGTGGCCACCAGCGCCGCAGTAGCGCCCTGAACCACCCTGGCGATCAAAAGCTGTGAAATCGAGGCAGACCAGGCAAATGTAAATAGCGATAAGCTAAAACCAATTAAGCCTATTATTGCAAGCGTTTCCTTGTCGTATCTGTCATTAAGCTTGCCGACAAACGGCTGCATAAAAGTCATGGCGAAGCCGAAGATGGCAAGCACCGTGCCCAACTCGCTCGGACTGCACTTCATATCGAGCATGATTACCGGTATCGAGGTCATCAGCACGCCCACGCCCAGCATGATCATGAACCTGGCGGCCAGTATCGCGAATTCTTCTTTAAACCACAACATATTCTGAGTATCACTCCAACCTACATAATCGAGCAAACCAGCTTACCGAACTTGAACTCACCTTGAATTCGCAAGAAATTCATTACTTAAAAGTCCCCAGAATATTTGGATATGCATAAGTGATTTATATACTAATTACTTACCGTACTTATCGTGGGCTTTATTCAGAAACGACTCATCGACGACTTTTTCCATATCAACGGGCTTTGTAATCAAACCCACATCGAGAGACAGCCTAGTTGCCGCGTCGTGTCCTGCTTCGGTAAAGTAGCCGTCTTTAGATTGAGTCTTCATCGTCTCCTCAAGAACTTGCGGTAAGATCTCCTTATCGGTAAGCTGAAACATTGGGGCGCCTTGCTCCGCTATCTCCCCAATTGAATGATTATTCTGCCATATCATAGCTCTGACGACAGCGCTTACAAACCCCTGAACTACTTCGGGTTTCTCTTCGATAAACTCATCGGTCACCTGGATAACGTACAGCGGATATTCGTCAGAACCCAAGACCTTCCTGTGCCACTCCGGGTCGGTACAATCTATGAGGAGATTGCCTCCCCGCTTGAGAAGTTCGATCTTGACCCTGCCCCAGGCAAACCCGTACCCGGCGATATCGCCTTTTTCCATCGCCGCTACTTCCGAGCCCTTAGGTACGTCAACAAACGAGACATCCTTATCGGGGTCGAGGCCACCCAGCTTAACGCAAGCCCTCGCAAACGCCATTGGAGAGGACCCCGGCATTCCACCCGCTACTGTCTTTCCCTTCAGCTCAGAAATGCTCTTTATGTTCGGGGCGGTCACGAAGCCCCAGGGGTGTTTAGCGGTCGTAGCCAAAAGCATCTTGGTGCTTTTGCCTTTTTCATAGGTCTTCATAACCTGCTCGTAGCCGGTGAGTGCAAACTGTGTATCGCCGGCTAGAAGCGACGCTATTACGAGCGGCCCACCCTTAAACGAAGAGAAACTGACATCGAGGCCCTCGTCTTCGTAGTAGCCAAGCGTAGACGCGAGATATACGGGGAGCCATGATTCGCCTCTCCCCGGCTCAGCAACGACAATCTTCGTTAGCTCCTTCTTCTCCGCCGGTTTTTGCGTCGCAGGTTCGTTTGCGCTCTCGTTTGTGCTCGATTGTTTAGCGCATGAGGTGGCCATCGACATGATTGTAAAGGCCATTATAAGTACGCCGATAATGCTTAACACTCTCTTCAATTCGCCTTACTCCTTCCTTAAATAAACAGGACTTCCCCCAAAAAAACTCTTAAATAAACCCTTCACATAATAAAAAATTAGCGTGTCGCTACCCGCCCCCTTTCATAATGATGTCTGTTCGCTCGATGGGCGCCACCTGAGCATATGTTTTTCGAGAACTCTCAAGCCACTGTTAAGGGTTGCCATGATCACCATGAGCACGATGATGCAGGAAAACACGCGAGTGATATCATACATTCCGCCCGCATATTCTATCATCCAACCTAATCCCGCATTCGCCCCTATATACTCGCCGACAATCGCACCGAGCAGCGCCGCCCCCAAGCCCGCTTTAATTCCCGCGAGAATCCAGGGGACAGAAGAGGGGAAAACTACTTTTCTCATAACTTGGGAGTTGCTCGCGCCCATAAGCCTTACGGCATCGATCAAAGTCGGATCAACGTTCCGAAATCCCGCGAACGCGTTAAAGAAAACGAGAAAAAAAACCATGATGGTCGCGAGGAACACTTTTGACTCTATGCCAAGCCCGAACCAAAGTATGAAAATCGGACCTAGGGCCAACTTCGGTATACCGTAGAGTGCTATAATAATAGGGTCCAGCACATAGGCGAGTACCTCTAGTTTGCCAAGGGCAAAAGCTAGGGCTACTCCGGTTACCGTACCGATCAAGAGTCCGGCCATCGCTTCCTGCAAGGTAATCCAAAGGTGGGGCTGTATCTCTCGCGAAATGAAAGCTTTCACTAAATCACTAAAAATCGCTGACGGTTGACTAATAAAGAATATGTCAACAATCTTATAGACCGCGAGCAATTCCCAGGCTGTGAGCAAGGAGCCTATGAGTAGTATTCTCATTACTGCGACACTTACGCGCTGTCTATAGCTCGATGCATTCATACGCTTCGTTCCCTCTCGCTTTCATAACTTCACCTCTTAAATCGTTCCAGATGAGCTTCTGCAATTCGACAAAACGGCGCTCGAAGCGCGTTTCGAGCGCCGACCTCGGCCGTGATAATGGGATGTCATACTGAGCCTTAATTGTAGAAGGCCGAGCGGTCATAAGGACAACGCGGTCGGCAAGGGTAATGGCTTCGGCCAAATCATGAGTAACAAAGACGATGGTCTTCTTCGTCTCCTGCCAGAGCTTTAAAATGTCGTCCTGCAGCATCTCGCGCGTGAACACGTCCAGCGCCCCAAACGGCTCGTCCATGAAAAATACCTCCGGGTCGAGCGCGAGTGTCCTGATTATCGAGGCCCTTTTTCTCATTCCCCCTGATAGTTCATACGGATAGCTATTCTCAAAGCCTTTGAGACCAGTTCTCTCGATAAGATCTTTGGCAATCTCGCGTCTCTCTGCCTTGGAGATTCCTTTTATCTCTAGGCCCAGCTCGGCATTTTCAGTCAAAGTTCGCCATGGCATAAGCGCATCCGCCTGGGAAATGTAGCCTATCTTAGGAGTAATCCCCTGTAGAAGCTGCCCATCAAAGTATACGTTTCCTTCTGTTGCCTTAAAAAGACCTGACATGATGTTTAAAAGCGTGCTTTTACCACAACCGCTCGGACCAACAATAGCGACGAACTCATGGTCGGCGACATCGAGACTTATATTCTTAAGGGCATGGGTGGCTTTTCCGTTGGAAGATTTGAAGTAATGGTTGATATTCGTAACCGAAATCTTAGTTTCAGCCGTTACTGTAGGATCGTGGCCGGGGACAGTTACGTCGCTTCGGATGAGACTATTCCTATCGTTACCCGATTCCCGCTTCAGGGCTTTTAACATTAGTAATTTCCTCCTAACCTTCTTAGCAGGGTTATGATTCTTGGACAAAGATCTAGAAGCCCTTCCTTCGAGTGGTAAAAGTATGTCCTTCGAAGCTTATAGTTTATTATATATTATATAATAAACTATTATACAAGTAAAGCACTTACTTGCTATATTGACTGGTCTTTCTGATAAACATAGACCTTATCTCAGAGTTAAGTGATGGTTTAGACAAAGGGATACTCTATTATAAATGGGATATTGACCGTTGCTCAGTTGCCATATGCTTTTAAGCACAAGCGTTATTGTTAATTAGCTATAGTTTGGGTTATTATTAGTATCATATTATCATATATTGCTAGGTAGACGTGGAAATATCCGTAATTGGTTATTACCCCGGAAAGGAGTCTGGATGAAACTCGGTGTAATCGCGTGCGATATGATCAAGCGCGAGTTCGATATATTGCTGGAAAAAACCCCGGAAGTGGAAAAGGTCGTCTACCTGCAGGCCGCGCTTCATATCTATCCCGAGAAGATGAAGCAGGAGATCAAGAATCACATCGACCTCATCAAAGATGAAGTCGATGTTGTCTTTCTCGGTTACGGCTACTGTCAGTCGCTCAAAGGTATCGAGCACGAAGTCGATATCCCGGTCGTGCTGCCGCAGTACGACGACTGCATCTCTATGCTGTTAACCCCCGAACGGTATGGAGAAGAGGTAAAGAAAGAGGTCGGCACATGGTTCATGACTCCCGGCTGGGCCGAGATAGGCGCGCACATGGTGATTAAAGAGCTTAAACTCGATCGCGCAGTGCGCCATGGAAAGGACCCTCTTGAAATGGCAAAGCGGCTGTTTACCCATTACAGGCGGGGGCTTTATATCGATACCGGGGTCGGCGATAACGATCACTTTTTGGCTAAAGCCGAGCAGTTCTGCGGAGATTTTAATCTTACCCTCGAAACGACCGTAGCCGATTCAAAGATTCTCCAGGAAGAACTGGCGAAGTGTAAGCTGGTCGCTTGTAAGCCTTAAGTCAGCGGTTTTCCAGTTGCGGTCGCAATAAGCTTAAGCTCCATAAAGACGGCATCACCCCAGCCGCTTGCTAACGGAGCTTCCACTTCTTCCCTGTCGATGGTGACGTCGATGCTTGAGCCGCCGCTTTGTGTCGCACGCTCCGCGGCGACGGAGCGAACATAGTTCTCGGCAAAGAACACAGCGTCATCGAGCGCGCCAAATCGTGTGTGTATATCGGTAGCGACAACAACAAACCCGCTCTGTTTGTCGGGCCTAATATATGCCTCTGCCCGCTCGATTACCCTTCCGGTTATGGCGCCTACCGCATTGGCGACTTCCGAATGCTCGGGAATGACCAGCCGCGTGCCTAGCTCTCGTGCGACTTGCGGAAAATATGCCCCCACGGGCGCACCGACAGCGATGATCGGTCGCTTTAGTGCCAGGTCGGCCGAGACCCCGCTCTCGCCATTGAGACGCAACAGATAATCGAGAAATTTGAGCGCCGTATCAGACCGGAACAAACCGGGCGCATCGTCATCAAACAGTGCCTTTGTGGTGATATGAAGCTTCAGGCGCTCGATAATTTCGCGAAAAATGCGTTCAAGCAGCTCGTCCCGGCCCAAGCCCGCCTTGCCCGCCAAAACGTCGGCGGCAAGGCTCGCGACCTCGCTATCCCAGATATCTAGTTCACCCCCGGCATGAAGAGCATCGGTTGGCGTAAACGAGACCTCGGCCACAAAACCGAGTTCGACAAAGCGCTCGACATCGACAAACGGGCCGATCTGCTCATATATCAGATCTCGGTGAAGAACCCTGTCGTCGAGCGCGTCGATCAAAGCCTGCTCATGTTTTGAGAGCACAAACCCCGGGCGCTTTATGAGGGTAAAGAAATCGAGGTCGAACTCGTTTAACCTCTTTCCACGCACCGACAGCATTGCGCTAAGGGCATCCTTGATAGCGGGAAATTGAGACGCCGTCGAGCACAGCGGGGTGGCCCGGCGCGGCCCAATCCGTATGTCCTGGGGTGATGCAACCGCGATCTTACTATCTCCCCCTAAACCGACAGTCAACATATCGACCGCTTGCACACGCGTCTGCCGTCCGCCGACAACCGCGCCCTCATCGCTCGTCGTAACCACGCCCGAGCGGACGATACCTATATCGGTTGTAGTGCCGCCCATATCGACCACAATAGCGTCTCTTAAGCCGGTAAGCTCGCATGCGCCGACGACACTCGCGGCCGGCCCGGAAAGCACTGTCTCGACCGGCTTATCGACGGCGATATGCTCGGCGATGAGCGTACCGTCGCCTTTTACCACCATAAGCGGAGCGGCTATCCCGTTATCGGCAAGCATGTCTTTGACAGCCTCGATCAATTCCCTTATAACAGGCAAGAGTTGCGCGTTGAGCACGGCGGTCGCGGCTCGCTCGACCATGCCGACATGGCCGGAGAGTTCGTGGCCGCAGACGACGGGTCGCAAACACGCCGACGTCACGAGTTCCTTGATTTTTACCTCATGCTCCGCGTTGTAGATGCTGAAATAGCTTGAGACCGCAAAGGCATCGACCCGATCGAGCATGCCATGGATCGCCTCGGTGGCCCCCGCCATATCAAGACCGGTCGAGACCTCGCCGTTCTTATTGTGGGCGCCGGCTATAATCGCTATATCTTCGGGGGGTACGTCGGTTTGAAATGCGAAGGTGGCGGGATTAGGAACCGCCATGATGAGGCCGACCCGAGAACCCTTGCCCTCGACGACGCTATTTGTCGCGAGCGTAGTCGAGAGCGACACCAGCCTCACCTGCTGAAATAGACTTTTGTCGAGGCCATCAAGGGAGTTCTTCACTCCGATCTTTAAATCTTGTTTAGTCGTCAGGGCCTTCGCTTTTGATATCACCCGCCCTGAGTCGATTTCGACGATAACACTATCGGTAAAGGTTCCGCCGGTGTCGATTCCGATTCCTAAACTCAACGAATTTCCCCTTTTGTCTTGGGAAACGCCAGGCACTCTGCGAACAAGCGGTCATAACGCGGGTAACACGAAAGTTCGATATAGTGAACGCGCCGCGCAACGCGGGTCGCCTCTTCCCGCTTCTCTTTCGATAACAAGCAGAGCATCGCCCCGGTCTTCGCCGAATTCCCGACCAGTGTGACCCGGTCGAGACACTCATCTGGAAACACTCCCAGGCGTGCAAGACTTTCTAATCGAACGTGCCGGCCGAATGCGCCGGCGACATAGACCCGCTCAATATCGGCCACGCCGATATTGAGCTGACTTGTCAGCGACACGATGCCGGACAAAATCGCCCCTTTGGCAAGCTGTACCTGCCGGATATCTTTTTGGGTAATAGCGACCTCGCTTCGTGTCTCACACGCGTCGCTGAGCACAAAGCGAACCCCCTTATTACCATTTCGCAGGTGCGCGTGGCATGCGAGCGGCGCCTCGCCATCAGCGAACTTGGCGAGCCTGCCTGATGGCGCTATCGCCCCCGCTTTGATAAGCTCGGCGACCACGTCTATAATCCCGCTGCCGCATATCCCGGTAGCGGGCTTGTCCCCGATCGTATGAATGGATACAACGTCATCGATAAAGACCTTCTCGACGGCGCCCTCGGCAGCCCGCATCCCACAAGTGATGTTCATCCCCTCGAGCGCGGGCCCGGCCGCGCACGAACAGGCGTACAAGCCGTCCTTCGAGCCAAATACTATCTCGCCATTGGTGCCGATGTCGATAAAGAGCGCTTTCTGTTCCTGTCTATCAAGCTCTGCGACGATAAGCCCGGCGGTAATGTCGGCGCCGATATAGCTCGAGACCGCGGGCAAACAATAGACGGTTCCACATTCGGATATTTCCAGGCCGAGTTTGGCCGCGGGCAGGCTCCGGGCGGACGTAAATACCGAAACGTACGGCGACGAGCCGAGAGCCGTCGCATCGACACCGATAAACAAATGCATCATCGTTGAATTGGCGGCGACCGCCGCCTCATAAATATATTGCCTGTCGACGCCGGCCGTTTCACACACCTCGCCGATGAGCGCGTTAATGCCTTGCCGGATAAGGCCGCTAAGTACATGCAACGCTCCCGGATGTGCCCGGATGTGCCCGATTCGCGTGAGCACATCGAGGCCGTAATTCTTCTGCGGGTTGATCATCGAGGCCGAAGCGCGCTCATCTCCGGAGTCAAGATCGACCAGCGAGGCAACGACGGTCGTAGTCCCGATATCGACCGCGACCCCGTAGCACCGTGCGGACGTATCTCCGGCCTCTATGGCGATGATGTCCCCGCCGGAATGGACTATCGTCAACTTGAAATCATTCTCGCGCAATATGCCGGGGAGTTCCCGGAGAAGACTTATCGGCATACTATCCGCAATGCGAAGACCGAGCGCCCGCTCAAGGCGCCCGATATCGTCGACATTATCTTCAAGCGACGGCTTTGGCAAGTCAACGTAGACCTTGCGAATGTTGGGGTCGAGCGTAAACGACGGCATGAAGCCTTCCGATAAGATGCGGTGCTTCTTCTTCGGTTCGTCGATAACGTTAACGGATGCCCTGTCCGAGACAGTAGTCCTGCATGCCAGACGAACCCCGGCATCGAGGTCTTCTTTGCCGATATGGATAAGCTCGTCGCGGTGCGGCGCACCCGCCGTCCCCTCGACATAGCGGATGCGGCACTTCCCGCAGGTGCCCTTTCCGTTGCACGACGTTTCGATGTCGATAAAGGCTTCGCGCGCCGCATCGAGCACGCTCATACCCTTGCGAACTCGTACCGTCTTGCCTTGCGGCAGGAATTGTACCTCGAATTCTTCCATCGATCAGGCTCCTCCAACACCTCTTTGATCTAACAACAGGGCGCCTGGGGTTTGGTTCGCGCGATAGCCTTCGGGAGGCTTCTGATGTTCCGAATCGGCGTTTTTGGGCTGATACCGCACGCCGGCGCAAGAATATCGACACCGCCGCTAACGAGTGCGTTCATGCCCGACTTAAACACCGAGTCCGGCTCGCCTTTCTCAAGCAAGCGCGTGCTGATATTGCCCATGGTGACTTTACCTCCGATAAGTTCTTTGAGCGTCTTTATGCCGACAACCGAATCGACGCTGATCGCCTCGGCGGAAATATCGGCGAGCGCCGTTCCAAGGCTTCGCACATCGCCGCAGATATGAACGATGGCGGGAACATCGAAGACGTTACGAAAATGGTCGAGCATCTCGTTTAGGTACGGTAGCACGAATTCACCGAACGCTTCGCGCCCGATTATTTCGCCGGTGGCGCTCGGGTCGGCAATGCAGAGAACATCCGCCCCCGCTTCAAGCATGGCGTCACCGAACGCTATAAGGCTCTCGGTCGAGCGCCCGGTAAGCGCATGCGCCGCCTCTTTGTCTTTTCGCAGCGCCCGGTAATAGACGAGTGGGTCGACAAGAGACGTCGCCAAGCTTACAGGTCCCGTGAGGTTTGCGATAACGGGAACATCCGGCGCCTTTTGCTTCAATATCTTTACGGCATCGACGCACACCTTCGCGCGCCCACTCATAACATCGATCGCCGACAGGGCGTCCATGTCCGCCATCGAGTTTGCGGCATACGCGACGACCCTCGGCTCTATGTCTTTAGTGCCGAGGTCGACCTCCGCACCCATCGCCTCGGCCTCGACCGTCATACAGAACGGCACACCGAGGTTTTCAATACCCGCTAAGCGGTTCGCCGCCATAGTAAGCGCCGCCATTTTCTCGGCATCGATGTGGGCCTCCGGCCAGTAACACTCGATTTTCTCCATGAGTTCGGTGACGACCATCGTCATCATGCCGCCGGGACAGATAAAAGGACGCCGGTCGGCGGGCTCTTTTCTTAACACACTGATCAAGCGCTCTCTCTCGTTCAAGACTCTCCCCGCTTAGTTATCGAATCTGCCGTACTTGCGGGCCGCGTTAATCAGCGCATCGATGTTTTCCGGCGGGGTATCAATCGGTACCTCACAGCCGGAGCCGAGGATCAAGCCCCGCGGAGCATCCAGAGCCTTCTCGCAGACCAACTTGGCCTCGGCGTCGATCTCTTCCGGCGAGTTCTTCAGCAGATTAGCCGGGGTTACGTTTCCGACAAAGACGACCCGGTGGCCTGCTGCGTCTTTCGCCTCGCCCATATCGACGGCATCGAGGCTCCAGAGATCGTAATCCGCCTCCAGCATCGCCTCCCAGTTGGGCTTCGTCTTGCCGCAGATGTGAAGGCAGGCGGGCAGGCCGCCGCCGTTAGCATGAATGTGGTCGGCTATGCGTTTAAGGTAAGGTGTTACGAACTCTCTGAACATCTTCGGACTCACAATGCTTGCCGATGCAATCGGCTCAACGATGTAAGGGATGGATTTTCTTTTAAATATCTCATCGATAAAGCCGATTGCGGCCTGCGTGCAAATCTCGAGAAGCTCATGAACCCACTCTTTGTTCTTGTAGAGATCGCGCGTGAAGAGTTCGATCGGGCGGAGCGCCGCCGCCGTAGTAAAAGGCCCGGCCAAGACGGTGCTTACCGGCACCTCGTGCCCCACTTCGCTCACCGCAAGCTCGGTTGCCTCGAGATATACGGGAAGCCGCCCGTCCCTTAGGTAATCAGGCATGCGCACCTTCTTGATATCATCGAGTTCTTGAATGAGCGGTTCAGAGATTTGAGGAGCATCCCAATCAAAGAAGACCATCTTTGTCCCCATCGCCTCCGCCAAAGTGGACGTGGTCGAGAGGAACAGTATTATGTCGTTGCCATACCTCCTGTAAGCAGCGACATGAGCTTTGCCGTAGAGTTCGCCGTCGCGTATAACCTTGCCGACAGGCTCGCCCAACACGCGGGCGGCGTGGTTCAAGATTATTGGAAAACACGCGATTCGCTGGGGTTTTTCACCTTGTAAGTAACAGAGCACTCTCTCGAGCGACGTCTGGGTGTCTTGAGGAATCTTCGTCATCGTCCGCATCGTCTTCTCCTTTCGACCGATTACAACATAGATTTGGACTTGGCACAGACTTCCTTGGCGACTTTGACTGCCGTCGCGGCGTTCTCGGCGTAGCCGTCCGCGCCGATTTTATCCGCGAACGCCTTTGATATCGGACCGCCGCCAATCAAGACTTTAAAGCGATCCCTGATACCCTCTTCTTTCAGCATCTCGATCACCGTCGCCATGCCGTCCATCGTCGTCGTCATAAGCGTGGAAAGACAAATGAGTTCCGCGTTGACCTCTTTCGCTTTTTCGACAAAGTCAGCGAGCGGAACGTTTCGCCCGAGGTCGTGAATGTCGAAGCCGGCCACATCGAGCATGATCCTGACGAGGTTCTTGCCGATGTCGTGCGTATCGCCTTCGACGACCCCGATAACGCAGCCGACCTTATCCTCAGCATTCTCTTTCTTAAGCCGCGGCCTCAGAATATCGAGCGCCGCATACATCGCGTCCGAGCAAATCAGAAGCTCGGGAACGAAGTATTCTTCTTCCTCATAGAGGTCACCGGCCTTGTTCATACCGACCACCAATCCGTTCGAGATCGCGTCGTAGGCATCCAGGCCGGATTCGATAGCCTCGCGGGCGGTTCTTACGGCGAGGTCCTCATCCATATTAAGGACGCTACCCGCCAGGTCTTGTAGGATCTCTTCTCGTGTTCTTGTCATTGGGGCTCCTTTCATATATCCACAAAGAGAGAGGCAGAAACGCGGTAGATGAATCACTAAAACTTAATATTAGCCTTTGCTTATCTTAGTATTATATAATCTTATTTTTAAAAAGTAAATAATTCTAACCTCAGGGGATTTCTCAGGAGTAACTGTGCGCTTGCAAGCGGCTGTTAGACATAGAGGCTTTACCGAACTTCTGTGCTGTAATTATGCGGCACTAAACAAAACTATTGCTTATTCTTATTAACAGCATTGGTTAATTTTTCTTTTACTTTATTCCCAACGAAGCGTCCCGCCTTAACGATGCCGCGGCCGGTCTTCTTGGCTAATGTGATAGAGGCGGCTCGCAAGACGCGTGCGGATGTGCCGATGTCTTCGTCGATTAGCTCGCGGGTCAACTCGGTCTGGATAAGATACGGCTCTACTATCTCGCGGGGGGACGAACGCAAAACATTGCGCAAGACGATAAGGACGGCCAGGACGTCATCGAGTTGGCCCAGAACCGGGATGAAGCCGGGGATGAGGTCGATAGGCGAGACCATGTAGCCCAGCCCCGCGGCGAGCTTGGTCTTTTGCTTACCGGAGAGGCGCGGGTCCGAAGCCAGCAGCTTGATAAGCTTGGCATAGGCCGGCATCCTTTTAAAAACCGGCCACAGATCTTGTCTTAGATTTCTGAGCGTGTAGTCATTAGCCATCGCAGGTTCTCCGATATTCCCATTTATCGATAGATCGACAGAAACCTCTTTTAGAATAAAGCTTTTTCGACTTAATGGTTGTGGTGGCCGCCACCGCAGCCGCGGCAGCCCTGGCTCGACCGTGCCGGCGTTCCCGCGATATACGCCATGACCGCGACGTCGGGGTCGCTCTCCGGCGTGACGACCGGGTCAATCCCCGCACCTTTAAGCGCCGCGATCATGCCGCCTCCGGCGCCGTTGGTGATGACCGCGGAGACGTCGGATATCGACCCGACTAAGCCCCCGTGGTGGTCGCCATTGTGGTTCGCGCGATTATGGTCATGTTCTCCGTGTTGGTGATGGTCTTGCGGGTTATGTACCGGTGTTACACTGCGAATCTCTTTTGAGACAATCGACCCGTTATCCACCTCATATACCAAGAATTTACTGACATGCCCTAGATGGCCGCAGACTTGCGCGCCATCTTCCGTAGATACTGCTATTTTCATCTTAACTACCTCCTGTTGATTCTATGGGTGCTCCGTCACTTCGGCGAAGCATCTGCGTCGTTTCAAAGCCTTTTGCTTATAGCTTCCCCGCACACACCGGGCATCCCTCGGCCTCTCTTGCGTGCCACCGGTGCCCGCAGGCACAACATTTGCGGACATCTGCTGTTATCGCGTAGACGCCTCCTTCAATGCGAATCGCTTTCCCATTGACCAGGGCGTCGCTGATCTTTGCCCTGGCCGAGCGCAAGATTCTCTGAAACGTCGGCCTTGAGATATCCATGCGCGCTGCGGCCGATGCCTGGTCTAGCCCTTCAAGGTCTTTCAGACGCACCGCTTCGAGTTCCTCGAAACCGAGCACGACCTCCTCGAGCATGAACGCCGGTATGCCTCGCGGCTTAAATAGCTCGACATCGGGTTTTGATTCTATCCGGCGACACTTGACCGGCCTCGGCATGTGCGTGCCCCTCTCAAGAGTTATGAGCATATGCTCATAACATCACAATAAATCGCCCACTCATAAATGTCAAGCGAGCGATTATAGTTCACCGGCAAAGCATCGGCAGCGCGCGTTACGCGTCTTTTCTCTCCTCCGTGACACCGACCATGCGTGAGGCGATCTTCGTAATGCGCGCGCCGAGCGCCCGCGCGACGATGAGATCGTTGTCAGTCGGCGGCCTGTCCGCATTGGGTCCGGAGACCGACGAGGCTCCATACGGGGAGCCTCCTCCTACAGTCAATTCAAACATACACTGTGCGTCGCTATACGGCACGCCCACCGGGATCATCCCGAAATGCAAGACCGGCGTGATCATGCTCAACAGAGTGCTCTCTTGACCGCCGTGAAGTGTTGCGGTGCTCGTGAAGAACCCGGCGACCTTGTCGACTAGCTTCCCTGCCGCCCACAACGCTCCGGTCTGGTCGATAAACTCTTTCATCTGCGCCGTCATGGTTCCGTACCTTGTGGGCGTCCCGAACGCGATACCATCGGCCCACTCCAGGTCATCATTGGCGGCGATTGGAACATCGGTGAGTTCCTCTTTTACCTGCTTCATCTTCGGATTCGCCTCGATGACATCGTGCGAAATGAGTTCTTTGACCTGGCGCATCCTGACTTGTGCGCCATGCTCCTCAGCGCTCTGCGCTACCGAGCGCGCCAGCGCCGCTGTGTTTCCCGTCATGCTGTAGAAAACTACCAGAACACGGGTTTTTCTCGTATCGGCCATAATATTACCCCCTAAGAAAACTAAGCTTATCCTTGAATTGAAGTCTTACTTCTTTATGCCGAATTTTGCTGCGATTTAACCTTGGGATTGTGCGCAATTATGGGTTGGATAAAGCCCACCGGGGGTAAGGCAAGAGTTGCGACCATAGCTTGCGACTACAGTTCGGCCAGGAACTCCCTCATCTTCTCGAGGGGCTCTCTGTCGATGGAGTAGAATATCCACTGACGCTCTTTCCGCGCGCGGACGACACCGGCTTTCTTGAGAACGCTTAAGTGGTGAGAGACGGTCGATGGCGACAACGGTATTTTTTCGACGATTATATTCACGCTCGTCTCACCGTTGGCGATATGCGCACCCTGCCCCTTCTGGGCGGCACTGAGCACTTTGAGAATCTCAACCCTGGCGGGATTCGCAAGGGCTTTAAATAACTGCTTCACGGAAAGTTCCTCCAAATAGGCTAAGGCGACGGCCTCATCACAAAATCGAGCACTGTCTAATCATAAGTCTACGAAATAGCCGCTGTTAACTTTATTTGAAACGCCGCTAATACCAAGCGACACCGGGTCGCCTCATACTAACGTGATTACTAATATAATACCCCGCATGGTATGTTGTCAAGAAGATTCCATTTATTGGGATTGAAACGATTGGCGGAGACAGCTTAAGATGGGTACAAAAAATCAACGGATGGTTACTGGTTGAGAGGACTTGCCCTACTTCAATATAGCGCTCTCGTAGGCTTTCGAGACTGCCTGCGCCCTATCGGCCGCGCCTAGCTTTTTGAGAATGCTGCGGACATGCGTCTTGACGGTGTCTTCACTAATTCCAAGCTCAAAAGAGATACGTTTATTTGTAAACCCCTCGCATATCATCTTCAAGATCTGCAGTTGCCGGTTTGAAAGCCTTACCCCTTTTTTCTCTATGTTCCCATCGAGCAACGCATCCGATATTACGGGGTCTATGTATATGTCGCCGGAAGCTACCGTCCTAACCGCTTGCTTGATATCCTCCATAACGGCGTTCATCTTAAGTAAGCCGGAGACCTTAAGGTCGAATAGTAGAGTCCGCGCTTCCTTGGGGCGCCCGAGAGAGAACACGATGAACCGAGCCGACGAGTTCGCGAACTCGAGAAGCCTGCATAGGCCCTGATCCGGCAAGTATATGCTGGTTAGAATAATATCGGTATTGTCGCTGGTGATTCCCGTCAACGCCTCGTCTACATTCGAGGCTTCGCCCGCTATCTCAATATCATTTTCCGGACCGAGTATCGCTTTCAAGGCTTCCCGTAATATTGTGTTTTGGTCGACGATAAACACCCGTATGCAGGCCACGCTCTTTCCCCCGATATCCCGCTCGTTCGCCATAGGCCGGCTAAGTTTATCCTCTAAACCGAAAGGGGCAACATACCCCTCCCCATCGGCCATATCTTTCTTTGGTTACCGCAAAGTCCGGCACATAAGCTAAGATCACGCGATTAGCACATCACATAACTCCCAGAACGATTATACATCAAACAGCGGACGTAAGAAAACATAGGCCCAACGCCCCCAACGCCATGGCGAGCGCCGGCATAACCTAACCGCCTCCCGCGTCGGCCCCACTATCGTCGCAGGCATCACCCCGTACGTAGCGGATCGCGACGACGGCGATGTCATCGGTCAGTTTGTGCTTGGAAAACTCCGACGCGGCGGCGAGCAGCGCCTCGACCATATCTCCGGTCGGAGCGGCATATACGGTATCAAGCACTATTCCCGCCCGCTCGTCGCCGAAGAATTCGCTTCCATGACGCGCTTCCACCAGCCCGTCGGTATATAGGACCAGCGTGTCTCCGAGACACAATTTCGCTGTAAACTCCGAATACTCAACGTCTGTGAAAACACCGAGCGGCGGGTTTCTTCTCGCGACTTCCTTGAAGCACCCGCGCATTGTGCATAGAAACGGGTCGGGATGGCCGGCGCTCGCCATCGCGACCTCACCGGTCGAAGTGTTGATTATGCCATAGACCGCGGTCACGAATTGACCTTCTTTCATCTGCCGCTCGATAGCATGGTTCGTCTGTGTCAGCACATGCCGCGGGTCGGGGTCGCGATAGGCAAAGGCTCGGATTGTACTTTTGACGACAGATGTGGTCGTCGCAGCCGCGAGGCCTTTACCGGATACGTCGCCGACCACAAATCCGATAAGCGACTCGCCGAGTTCGAAGATATCGTAAAAATCCCCGCCTATTCTGGCTATTTCCGTAGCCGAGCGATACATATAACCGAAATCAACGCCGGCAATCTCCCTTGGGACGGTCAATATGGCGGTCTGCAGCGTGTCGGCGATTTTGCGTTCGGCCTCATAGAGGCGCGAGTTCTCAAGGGCGAGCAAGACCGATGCCGAAAGCTTGTTGGCGAAATCGACTTGAGCCTCGGAGAAATGCACGACCCCCGAGTGATAGTTGAAGAACAGCGCACCGATGGCCTCGTCTCTGACGAGTAACGGGGATACCAAGACCGAGCGAATATTAAGGTTTTCCATGACTCTCCGGTTGACACGTTCATCGTTGTACGCGTCGTCGATGGCGACCGGCGCGCGCCGGCTTACAGCGAGCATAGCATGCGGACACTCTTCGTCGGTAAGTCGCGCGCCCAC
Source organism: Actinomycetota bacterium (assembly GCA_018333515.1). Lineage (NCBI taxonomy): Bacteria > Bacillati > Actinomycetota > Actinomycetota bacterium. Next base: position 89,049 of record JAGXSZ010000035.1, on the reverse strand, counting down.
CATCTCCGGCTCGAGCCCAAAGACATACCTGGCCACCCAGCCGTCGTCTTCGCGCAAAACGACGGCGGCCGTCTCCGCGCCGACCGCTTTCGCCGATTCTACGACGACTCGCTCCATGATCTCGTCGAAATCGAGCGTCGAGTTGATTGCCGCGTTGATATTGTTGAGAGCGTCGCTTAACTCTTGCGCCTGTTTCCGCTCGGTGATATCGATGAAGGTCACAACCGCTCCGCTGATAGCGGTATCCTCAAAGATCGGGTACGATGAGTACTCCACGGAAAACGCGCCGCCGTCTTTGCGCCAAAAGACCTCATCATCGACGCGTGCGCCGTGCCCGGTGCGCGCCGCGTTGTACACGGGGCACTCTTCGACCGGGTACGGGGAGCCATCGCTCTTGCTGTGGCGCATAAGCTCGTGCATCTTGCGACCTAAAACCTCTTCGGGCTCATAGCCGAGCATCTCCGCCGCCGCCAGATTACAGAAGGTGCACCTGCCCTCGAGGTCGATTCCATAGATACCCTCATCGGTCGATTCGAGCAGCAAGCGCATCCGGTTGGTCAGCAAGCGTATCTCGTCTTCAGCCCGCTTGCGCGCCGTAATATCCGTAAAGATGGTCGCGAATTGGCCGGCGGCCGGGGAGAAGACCGATATGCTGAAGTGCTTGTCCATCGGTGAAAAATAGGTCTCGAACTGGACCGGCTCCCCGGTCTCGGCGACCTTCGCATAGACATCGAGATATGGCGCCTCGTCGGTGCCGTACAGCGCGGTCGCCCTCTTGCCCTCGGCGTCCGCCGGCTTAATGCCCAGAATAGATTCGAACCTTGGATTGACGTCTTTAATAAGATAATCGACGGCGCGGCCGTCTTTGTCATAGATGACCTCGTGAAGAATCGCCCCCTCGTTCATGCTTGTGAAGAGGTTGCGATATTTATCTTCGCTCTCGCGCAAAGCCTCCTCGCTCAGCTTAAGATTCCTGAAGAGAAGGCTATACGGGCGCGCCAGGCCGGTCTCGATGAGCGCTCTGTAAACGAGGTAGAACGCGACTATCTTAAGGAAATGCCCGGTCAGATTGGAGAACCCGTAGGGGTCGGTGTAGAGCGTAAACGCCATCTCGGACGCGACGGTGACGAGAATCGACGCCGCAAGGAGACGCAAAACCCCGGCGTCAAAAAACGCCTTGCGTTTGTAGAGCAGATAGAGCGAGACGAGCAATATCGTTGAGATGATGTATTCGCTCGCGACTTTAAAAGTTGTCAGACCGGTTCCTTCAATAAACGCATCGGGGAATATGCCCCACTCGAAAATAGCGAGAAGCGCCAGAACGGACACCCCCGCATAAGCGATTGCGGCGACACGGTAATTGAGCTTCCGGACGAGAAAGACGGGTGCGAGCAGAAGCGAGACACTCTGCATATATCGCGCCAGTATCCAGAGCTGGGTCGGCAGATTGGCGTCAAAACCCGGAAAAATGTTCATCCCCTTGTATGCGAGCGTGTGGATTAGATCGACTCCGCCGACGAATAGATACGCGATGCCCAGCAGGAGCAGGTAGTCGTTTTCTATGAATTTGCGGGAATTCCAGGCTACCATGAAAATGCCCGCCGCTATTACAACGCTGAACAACTCGACTAGGCTGTGGAAGAGAAGGTAGTTGTAGAGGCTCGATGCGTAGAGCCCCGCGAGAACGGCTGCGGCAGCGATAACCTGAACGGTATAGCCTCTAACGAGCATATTATTTGTCGCCACGCCATTTGAGTCTGCTGTCTTCATCAGACGCCAACCTGCCCCCGTATAGAAACCAACGTCGGTAAGCCGGGCAAAATGCCGGACACGATTGTTAACATAATAACATGAAACGAACCGGCAAAGAACTCGCCTGATGAGGTGATTATATATGCGCCATGGCGGATTCCGCGGCTTTAGCGCCCGAGTTTATACAATCGGGCACGCCGACCCCGCGATATGAACCGCCCGCGACATATAAGCCGGGGTGTTTGGCGACGAGTTCGTCGATTTTGGCGACCCTGTCGAGATGGCCCATGGTGTATTGCGGCATCCCTCCCGGCCACCTGAATATCCACGTATCGACCGGCTCCGCGTCGATACCGATCAAGTCCTTTAATTCGGATTTTACCATGGCCCGCATCTCGTCATCGGGAACAGCGGCGAGATGCTGGTTGCGCGCGCCGCCGACAAAGACACGCACTAGGACATGCTCATCGTCGGGCACGCGTCCGCCCCATTTACTCGAACTCCACGTACAGGCCATGATTTTGCGGCCCTCGGACATCGGCACGATAAACCCGAAGCCCTTGAAGTCGTGCTTGACGTCCTTTCTGCGGAACGCGAGCGAGACGGTGGCCGACGATACCATCGGAATTTCGCGGAGAGCGCCGGCGAGCGAGCCGTCGAGTTCGTCGATGATGTCCGCGGCGACGTTAGACGGGGACGTTATGATAACGGCGTCGACATCGATTGTCGAGCCCGACGCTAGGTGTAGACGATATTGCGTATTCCCATCGTCGTGCCTAGCCTGCGTTATCCGGTCGACCGAGGCTTCCAGCATGATTTTCTCTTTATCGAGCGCGCTCAAGACCTCCTCTACGAGGTCGAGCATGCCGCGCTTGAACGACATGAAAAACGTTCGCGGGGGACCTTTCGGTTTCGCAGCGGCGACTCCATGCGACGCACCTCCCTGCCGCGCTTTCATCGCGGCCAGCATCCCCTTGATAAGGCTGCCGTATTTCTGCTCCATATCGAGAAGATTGGGAAAGGTCGCTGCCAGGCTCATAGTCTCGGGGTCCCCGGCGTGTATCCCGGCTACCAGCGGCTCGGCGATTCTGTCGAGCGCTTCGCGTCCGAGACGACGGTCCACGAAACTCGCCAGGGTCTCATCGCCCGCCACTTTTTTCTTCGGGATAAACCAGTCCATGGCCATGCGGATTTTACCCGGCCAGGAGAAAAGGTCGGTCGTCAAAAACGGCATTATTTTTGTCGGAACCATGATCATTATGCCGTCGGGCATCTCGCGCATCTTGTTTTTTACGAGAATGAAGGTCTTCTTAAGCTCATCGTTGCTGCCGATGAGGGTATCTTCGCAATCGAGTTTCCGGCACAGTTCGAAGACCCACGGCTTGGTCGAGACAAAGCAATCGGGGCCGCCTTCGACCACAAAGCCTTCTTTCGTCCGCTCGGTGCGGATTTTACCCCCGAGCCGAAGGCTCTTCTCGAGGACGATATAATCGACATCGGCGCCTTCTTTGCGCGCGTTCTCGATTGTCAAAGCCGCCGAAAGACCGGTTATTCCGCCTCCGATTATGGCCGTTTTTTTCAAAATTAACACCTCATTATAGGCTAACCGCCGTTAGTGTGCGGGTCCGGTCTCTTCGCGGTTTAGGGCAGCGCATACCATATCCGCGAGCGCTTCCATAAACCTGGGCGAGTCGTTGAGCGCTTCGGCTCGTTCGTAAGCGAGCCCCAGCTCTTCCGCTTGGCGTTTGTGGTGGATATCCAAGTCCCAGAGCGTTTCGACGTGATCCGCCGCGAAACCGACGGGAACGATAAGCACATCGGCGCACCGCTCCTCGACGATGTCCTCGTAGACCTCCTCGACTGTGGGGCCCAACCACGCACCGGGAATGTTGCCCTTACTCTGATAAGCGATACGCCAGGAATGCGGGGCTATCTTCTTTAAGACTTCATCAATGGTAATCTTTATCTCATCGACATAAGGGTCGCCCGCTTCGATATACGACATCGGAAGAGCATGCGCGCTGAAAACGATTTTGACCCCCATGCGCCTATCTTCGGGAAACCTCTCTATCGCGGCCGTGACTTTCTCGGCAATCGCATCGATAAAAGCCGGGTGTTTGTAGATACCCTCAAGCATTTCTATCGTTATGTCCAACCCGCGCTCGCCGACCACCCTCTCGATCTCCTCGGCATAAGCGCCCGTGCTGACCCGCGAGTGGTGGGGCGACATACTGATAGCGAATGCCCGCTTTATGCCGGCGTCCGCCATTTTCTCGATTGTCTCTTCGATAAACGGGCGCCAGTAGCGCATCCCGACATAGGTTTTGAACCTGCGCGCGCCCGCGCAGGTCTCATTGAGCACAGCTTCGAGCGCGTCGGCTTGTCTTTGCGTGATGGCCGGCAGCGGTGATTTGCCGCCTATGAGCCGGTATTTATTCTTGGCGCGCTCGATTATTTCGGGTGTCGGCTTTCTCCCCTTCATGAGCCGGTCCATGAACGGCTCGACGGCATCGAGCGAATCGGGGCCGCCGAAGGCCATGAGCATGACACCGATAGTCTCGTTGTGAGACGTCGTTATTTCTGAAGACAAAGCTAACGCTCCTTCCGGGCGGTCACTGGTTGTCGGGTGACCCTCTCACCCTCAAGGCGAGGGAATATCAGGCTAAAGCCCTGAGCGAGTACCCGCTTTATCCCTACCTCCTGCTCAACCTGTGCACGGCGTCGACGAGCGCTTTGGCATGCTCGACCGGTGTCTCTTTGTGGATGCCGTGGCCGAGGTTGAAAATATGTCCCGGTCGCCCGTCCGTTCTGTCAAGGATATCCTTTACCCGCGCTTCGATGCTTTCAACGGGACCGAAGAGGGCGATGGGGTCGAAATTGCCCTGGATGGCCTTATCATATCCGATTCTGCGCCAAGCTTCGTCGAGATTGACGCGCCAGTCGATACCGACCACGTCGCCGCCCGCTTCCGATACGAGTTCGAGAAGGGTCGAGGCGTTGTTCGCAAAATGGATTCGCGGGACACCGGCGTCGGCCAGGTTATCCATGACGAGCGCGCTGTATGGCATCACGAATTCCCGGTAATCGTTCGGGTTTAGCGCGCCGACCCAAGAATCGAACATCTGTACGGCCTGGGCACCGGCGGCTATCTGCATCTTCAAGTACCGGGTAACTATTTCGGCGAGCTTCTCCATGAGCGCGTGCCACGCCGCAGGGGCCTCGTACATCATCGCTTTCGCGTAGCGATAGTCTCGCGAGCCCGAGCCTTCTATGACATAGCTTGCGAGCGTAAACGGAGCACCGGAGAAACCTATCAGCGGAACCCTGTTTTCAAGCTCCCGCCGGAGTATTTTAATAGCCTCGGCGACATACGGCGTCGCTTCTTCCGCGTCGATAACGCGAACGTTGGCGACGTCCGCCATGCCGCGCACCGGATTATGAATGACCGGGCCTTCGCCTTTCGCGAACTCCAGGTCGATGCCCATTCCTTCAAACGGAAGCAGGATATCCGCGAAGAGAATCGCCGCGTCGACATCGAGCGCGTCGATAGGTTGAAGCGTTATTTCGGCGGCAACCTCGGGCTTCTTGCACATCGTCAAGAAATCGTATTTGGCGCGGATGTCGCGATACTCCTTCATGTAGCGACCGGCCTGGCGCATCAGCCAAACCGGTGTCGCATCGACGGGCTCGCGCCGGCATGCCCTTAGGAAACGGTCATTAAAAGCCATTTTCGTGCTCCTTCCAAGCTGTTGCGGCCATAAATCCGGGGCCTGCAAAACATTCCATAGTATACCTATAAGTTCTAGTATCTAAACAATATAATTAAAGCCATCATCTATTCCGATAATATCTATACCTTGCTAACCTGCTCATATGAAGCTATAGACAATTCATGGAAGCATGATATACTTAGTTTATCTAAGTTTTAGGAGAAATGCAAGATGGAGTCGATAGATCGCAATACGGATGAGATATTGGAGAGGCTTTTGAGCGTGCTGCGAAAATCGCGACCGCAGCACGTAAGCAAGATTCTCGGAATAAGACGAGCCGAGCACCACGCGCTCCGTATTCTCTCGGCTAACGAAGGTTGTGATATATCGACGTTCGCGGCGAACGTGGGCGTGAGACAGCCGACGGCTACCGTAACGGTGGACCGGCTGGTGGAGGCCGGCTTCGTGACCAGAACGCCGTGCGCAAACGACCGGCGGGTCACCCGCCTGCATTTGACCGACGCGGGACGCGATGTAGTCGAGCGCTCACGCGAAGCGCACCGCGCCATCATGGTGCCCTATATCGAAAGACTCACGCCTGACGAGCAAGCGGAACTCATCCGTATCCTAAAGAAAATGGGAGACCGCTAGAGCACTATCGATTGAGCCCTATGCCGCCTCTAGCTCCCCTGCCTTCTCATCATACCAGCTATCGATAATACCGTTGGTCAAGAAGAACGCCTTATCGATATTACTCCTGATGCCCGCCGGCAAAGAATCGAGTTTCTCCCCTAAGCGAGTATAACTATAGTCGAGACACTCGCGCATGATCGTAAGGAAACATGTTAGCGATTTGTCGACGGGGCGACCGTGTCGTTTCCACTGGTAGCTGTAGATATTATAGAAACTGACCATGAAATCGCCCGCCCGCGATGACGACTGCTCGGGCGACCAGTCATTAATAATGGGGCTCTCGAAATTATCGCTCAACCCTTTTATATACTCTATAAACCCGTCCTGGCGACCGAGTACCGCGTCTTCGCCCATGATTGCGATGAACGCCGTTCGTATGAGTTTCTCAAAACAGTATAGCCCTTCGCTGTCGATTTCGGCGTTCTCGACCGAGCAATGTGTTTCTTTAAAATACGATCGCGCGATCGAGACCTTCCCGGTCGACCTTATATAGCGTTTAGCTTTCGCTAAATCCGTATCCCCTGCTCCAAACCCTTTTGAACTTGACATCCTTTGCCTCCTCGCCGGAAAGTCATTTTCACGTACAAAAATGTTATCGGCGGCATAAAAGGATTCTCGATAGCGGATTCGAGGTTTTTTGCGAGATGCGGCTATTTGTCGGGGTCTTTGCCGAGCGCTTCCATGACGGCCTGCCAGCGGTCCTCGCCGAGACATGAGCGCGCGGACGAGCACCACTGAACACACGACGGCGTCTCTTCTTTCGCGACCCACTCTTTACATTTCGGACACCGTCTTCTCATCTCATCCGAAAAGATCTCTACAGCTTCACCGCAGCCGGGACAGGCATAAACACCCGCGGTGATGTTTCTCATATCCGAACCCGGGCACTTAGTGGACATTTAAACTCCTTTACACGTGCTGTTTTGCAATTAATGGTATTCCTCTGGCACGACAAAATCAAGAAAGCCGTCTTGGGGATGATTTTGGCTTTCTCCACCGCATATATCGCGGAATAGTCACAGCTTATATAAAACGCGAGGATCACTCTTCGAGTTCGCCGCGCATCTCCTCGACCTCTTTGGCACCGTCATCTAAATACTTATCTTCCTCGGGGTCGAGAATGCGCAATAGTTGCTGAAACTCGCCGATATGTTCACGCTCTTCGTTGGCGATGTCGGTTAGAACCTTTTTGGCGAGAGGGTCGTCGGTAGCATCGGCATGCGCCATATACAGGTGAATCGCCTCATGCTCGGCGCTGATATTCAGCCTTATCGCCCTAATCAGCTCATCCTTGGTCATCTTGCGCGACACCATACCAGAAAACGGATTTACAAACTCCGGCATATCGATTTCTCCTTATAATAGGAAAAAAGCGGGCGCGTCGCGCCCGCCTTGCTATCAGGACACGAATATAGGCTACGCGACCTTTCTCATGCGCTCCCGCTCTTCAATGGGCATCAAGCGCGACTGCGCCGAAGCTACCTTTGTCAGCGAGTAGATAGAGTACAAACCCGCGACGCCTACGACCGCGAAAATCACGCGGGATGCCGCACTAATCGCGGATGTCCCGAGACTACCTTCGCCAAAGATAGCCCTGACCAGGTCGAAGTTGAAAAACCCGACCAAACCCCAATTTAGCGCTCCGATAACCGCTACGGTCATCGCGGTCCAGTCCAGCCAGTTAAGCCTGCCTTGCACTGCTCTCACCTCCCAAAACCTCTACACCGACAACCCATGTCTCCGGCAACCCAGCTTGAGACGGAGACATATCATTACATTTTGATGATTCCCTTGATTTAACGGATTCAAACGCTCGCGCCAATGAATTATATATCGCGAAGGCCTCCCTCTATCCGCGCCTCTATCCGCGCTATCTCGTTTTTGACCTCCGAGAAAAAAGCCGGCGAAACGCCGATTGCCTCGAAGCCGGCGGCGACCAGATACGGAAGGACCGACGGGTCGCGGGCGCTCTCCCCGGCTACGCACGTGAAGATGTTGTGCTCGCCGGCGACAGTAGCCACCTCGTCGAGCAGACGCAAAACGGCGGCATGGTTCGGCCTGAATATGCGGGCTACCTTTTGGCTCTCCCTATCGAGCGCCAGCGTACACATCACGAGGTCGCTCATGCCGATGCTGATAAAATCGATGCCCTCATCGATAAAGTCGAGCAAGGTAAATACCGTCGCCGGATTTTCAACGGATATCCCGACCTTGACGTCTTCGTGCGGGCGCAATCCCACATCGCGCATGACCTCTTTAGCGGCGCGCAATTCGTCGACAAAGCGGATGAACGGGAGTTTGATGCCCAAGTCGCCGCCGGTTATCTCAAGCGCCCTGGAAACCGCCGTGAATTCCAGTTCGAGCATCTCGCGCTCTTCGAGTTCTCGCCCGATGCCGCGCCAACCGAAAAGCGGGTTGCGCTCTTCGGGGTCGTCCGCGCCTTTTAGGCGCCTGAACTCATCGGTTGGCGCGTCCATAGTCTTATACCAGACCGGTTTGCCTTTAAACAGCTGGAGGGTTTGGACGATACCGTTGGCGATGCTCTCCTCAAGATAGACGCCGAGACCTTCTTTGATCATCTTGATCGGGTGAACTCCCGATTCGAGCATGAAGTAATCGTTGCGCAAGGATGAGACTCCGTCGGCGAACGGCGCGACGTTGCGCGCTTTCTCGGGAACGAGCACCGAGATAAAGACCTTGGTTAGGGTGTCGGGAACATCACCGCTCCGGTTCGTCCGAACCGCCAGGTCTCCCTCGTATACCGCACCCCTAAAACCATCTACCGTTACCAGCCGGCCTTCTTTGAGCTTCTCGGTAGCGTTTGCGGTAGCCAGCACGCAGGGCACGTTGAACTCGCGCAATATATTCGCCCCGTGACTCGTGGCCCCGCCTTCGTCGGTGACGACCGCCGCCGCGCGCCGTAGATGAACCGCTAAGTCATTGGTTATGCGCTTCGCGACGATTACGGTGTTGCGGTCGGTGTCGGGAATCTCGTCGGGCCCGATGATTTTAACCCTGCCCGACCCCATCGCCGGACTTACGCCGCTGCCCCTCAACAACACCGTGTGCTCGCCGATTTGCGGAAAGAGCTTCTCGTAACGCTCGCCGATGACGATAGGCCTTGACTGCAAAATGAAAAACTCGCCGCCGCTATATGCCCACTCGATGTCTTGCGGTCTTCCAAAGATATCCTCAAGCTTAATCCCCGCGCCGGCCAGCTCGAACACCTCTTCCTCACTGAGCCTTGGGGTCAATTCAAGCTCTTCGAAGACCTTTCTTCTCTCACCTGTGGGTGAGATGAACTCGGATTGGCGACCGAGCTTGCGGCTGACCGTCATCCGCCGCTTTTTGGAGTAGAGATAGCGCTCGGGGGTGACCTCGCCGGAGACTATTTCCTCGCCGAAGCCCAGAATAGCCTCGATGACGACTTTGTCGTTGTCGCCCGACACCGGGTCTTTGGAGAACACGATGCCCGAACGCTCGGCCGGGACCATAGCCTGGATTAAGACGGCTACACCGACATCCGCCCCGAGTAAGCCTTGTTCCCTCAGGTAGATGTGTGTCTCCGGAGTGAAAACCGACGCCCAGCATTTGCGCACCGCGACCAATAAGTCGTCGAAATCGCGCACGTTGGGAAAGGACGACAAAAGGCCCGCGAAGCTTGCTTTTGGCGAATCTTCGACCGTGGCCGAACTGCGAACTATAAGACCGACCGAACTTGTCGGCGAAAGTTCCTCAAAAACCCGGATGAGGGAGGCCCGTATCTCGTCCTCGATGCCGACCGCGACTACCGCGTCCTTTAATCTCTCACAAATCTCCGCGATAACGTCGGGTGATTTGCCGGCGCCGAAAAACGCCGCCGGCAAATCACCCAGCCCTCGCTCCGCAATGACCATGCGAAACGCATCGGCCGAGAGTATGAGCCCCGGGGGCACCAATAGTCCCGCTTGATGGATGAGTGCGACGTTTAGCCCCTTGCCGCCGGCCAAGAGTATCTGCTCGGGTCGCACCTCGTCGTAGGAGTAAATTAGTTTCATCGAAGCCGTCCTTTATTGATGGACATAGCCGGACTCACTCGGTTTATACTGTTGTTATTCCCAGAACCGTATATTCTCACCACCGCGACAGGTGAATATTTGGCGCAACGCCCGCCGAATCGGGCCGCCGCGCAACCTGGGCCTGGTCGCCGGCATTGGGCTCGCAACGCCCGCGACGGACATTGGGGGTTATCGCGGGGCAGCCCATTTGATATAATGTTTCCATGCAAGTATTTGAAGTTATTCTATTTGATGTCGACGGAACCCTGCTGGACACGAGCGAATTCATCTTTCAAGCTTTCGAGCACACTCTGGAGCACGCCGGTTTTCCCGAGAAAAGCCGCGAAGAGATAGCGCGCTTGGTGGGAAAACCGCTGGACCTGTGTTACGAGATACTAACCGGCGTCGAGGATGTATCGGGGCTGAGCGCTATGCACCGCGCATTCCAGGTCGAGCATATCGATTTAGCGCGGGCATATCCGGGCACGCGGGATACGTTGGAGGCTTTGAAGAGGTCCGGCTTGAAAATCGGCGCGGTCACGACACGAGCCAGGACGTCGACCCTGGCGACTTTGAGTCTTACCGGATTGGCGACTTATTTTGACCACGTTGTCGCGTTCGAAGACGTCGAGAACTTAAAACCGCACCCCGAGCCAATTTTGAAGACGTTGGCCTTCCTTAATTCACAACCCGATGCGGCGGTCATGGTCGGCGACACCGACGTCGACATCGCCGCCGGAAGGAACGCCGGCACATTGACGGTAGGCGTAACCTATGGGTTCCACGGCCTCGAGATACTGAGAAGCTGTCCAGACCACATAATCGATGATATTGCCGCGGTACTCCCGCTGGTGCTGCCGCTCTTCGAACACCAAAGATAGGATTGCCGGCGGAGGCACCCTAAGCTTGGATGCCCGCTCGCCGCCGGGCGCGCAACAGGACAAAGGCGGATGGCTTTGCGCCACCCGCCCTCTATGGTAGGCCTTCGTTGTTAGTGCTCTACTTAAGCGCCAAGACCTTGTTGGAGAATTCCTCGGCCTTATCCTTGCCTATTACCAGGCCGGCGGATATGGTGATCCATCTGCCCAATTCGGGGATTTCGCCGGCCGAGAGGTTTTCGAATGACGTGTTTAGATGAGCACTGCACTGCCTCTCAAGAAAGCGTTCCGCCGCCGGCCCCAAATAGGACACCGCTATATTTAAAACCTGCTTCGATAAATCCGACATCGTATCCCCCGCAAGATCTTTGGTTAACTCGATTATTGGTCGTTCGTCATATTGAGAATTTTGATGCTGGCGATGAGCCTGTTGAACGCTTCGGCCAGCTCACCGATTTCATCTTTCCGGTCGATGTCGATGACGACATCCATCTCACCCCTGCTGACCTTATCGGCGACGTCGGCGAGATGCTTTATGGGCGCCGTAACGCGGCCGGCTAGAATATAGGTGACCCCGATTACGCCGAGAAGAGCGGCGGCAAAAATGTACCCGAGGTTAAGCATGCTTGCGGCATTGCGCGCTTCGGCCTCGTCGATCGGGAGCGAAATGCTCACCATACCGTCTACTTTACCCACGGTATATTCCGGATGGCATTTCATACACTCTTCTTTAGTTACCATCGCGGCATTGTAAACATAGTACTTCTTGCCGTCCTCGCCGACAACTTTGGTATGCTCCTCGGTGAGTGCGCCGCCCTTCATGCTCCCCAAAACCTCAAGCTCTTTGTCGCTCGGCTTGTTGATCGGATTGATCGGTTTGTCGCTCGGAACACGATATGTAAACGCGGCCTTGCCTTCTTTTTGCGAAATATCCGACATCGCTTGCATAAAGCTAAACCCGTTGATCAACGCGAACTTATCACCTTTCGCGCTGGTCATTTCAGCTTTAATACCGGGAATACCCGCTAAGAACGGGCTTACACCGAAGCCGTCTTTCTGCTTGGCGAAAACGCCGCCATGTCCGGATACCACCGTCCTCACCAACGATAGCGAAGAATTAATCGATTTCGCCTGGTTGTAATAGAGCGACTCCGATTGGGTCTTCTGGGAATTCGCCACGAAAACAAAGGTGGCGACCAAGGTTCCCAGGAGTACCGCGCCGATTACCAGCATCATTCTTGTCTTTAGCTTCATTGAAATGTTCCCTCCAGTGTTATTGTATATTTGTTTTCCGCAAATGTTCGTGCTGAAAACTGCACGCCTAGTAGGCTTCTCATCGAATATCGGCGAATCGCACCCGCGCTTTATCCGTTTCGCAAAATTTCTATCGAAAATATTCGAATTATATACAATCCCCGACGACCGGCCGAGTCGGTTATCTTTCCGGGGCTACTCGCTTCTTGCCGGCGCTTAAAAATACGACTCGGGTTTGCTTTTGAGTCCGGCTTCTAGTTAAATAAAAGTAAGCCGGTTCCAACAGCAACCCAAACGCCCTGAGACAACAGGCACGACCGCCGCCGGCTCCATTCCTAAACCGGAGGCTACCTTGAAAACTGGAAAGGTAATAACTTACGCACTATTCGCCGTACTCTTTGCGATAATACTCTTCTCAAAGGCGCTCGTTAACCTCTTTACCGATTGGCTCTGGTTTAAGGAGGTCGCCTATGACGGCGTCTTTGTCGAAATACTCTCGCTCAAGACAGGGCTTTGGGTCGCGTCCGGCCTTGCCTTTTTTGTCTTTCTCTACGCCAACATGCTCATAGCCAGAAAAATGGCGCCGCCCTTCCCGTATTGGTTCGGGTCGCAAGACGACCCTCTTTACGAGATACTGAAGCTTATTAAATCGCCGGCCTTTATGCGTCTCTTTAACCTGTTGTTGTTTGGGATCGCTTTCGGGTTCGCGTTTATAATCGGCGCCTCGGCGACGGGTTATTGGGATATAGTGCTAAAGTTCCTCAACCAGGTCCCGTTTGGGATTAAAGACCCCGTCTTCGATCTCGACCTCTCATTTCATGTCTTTTCAGTCCCGTTCTACCGGGCTTTGCTCAGTCTTGGTTTTCAGACTATCGTTATCTCAATAATCCTTACGAGCGCGGTACACTGGATAAACGGCGGCATCACACTCCGTCCGGACATGCGGAGATTCGCGCCGCATACGAAAGCCCATCTTTCGGTCCTGTTCGGTTTGTTCTTCGTCTTACTCGGACTTTCGTACAAATTGAACTCATATGACCTGTTGCTTTCGAACACCGGCGTCATCTTCGGCGCGGGCTATACGGATATCCACGCCAAACTGCCCGCGCTGACCGTGCTCTTCTACGCGTCGTTCATCGCGGCGGTGATGTTCATGGTCAACCTGCATTTCAAGGGCTGGCGACTGCCGGCCGCCGGCATCGCGTTTATTATGGGCATAAGCGTCCTTGCGGGCGGCGTCTACCCGGCTCTGGTGCAACAATACAGCGTCTCACCGGACGAGATAGACAAAGAGGCGCCTTATATAAAGAGGTCGATCGAGTTTACCAAACGCGCGTACGGCCTCGACAAGATAGAGGAAAAGCTCTTCCCGGCCGAGCAGGTGCTTACCATTGAGGACCTGAACAAAAACCGGCAGACCATCGACAACATCCGCCTCTGGGATTGGCAACCGCTTCTCAAAACATATAACCAGATACAGAGTATTCGCCCTTACTACAACTTCTCCGATGTCGACGTCGACCGTTACCTGATCGACGGCACCCTACGGCAAGTAGCGATATCCGCGCGAGAACTCAATATCGACAGCCTTTCCGACAACGCCAAAACTTGGATGAACCAGCATTTGGTCTACACCCACGGGTACGGGATAGTGGCGAACAGAGTCAACGAGTTCACGGAAGACGGCATGCCGAGGCTGATATTAAAAGACATCCCGCCTAAGACCGACATACCGAGCATGAATGTCACGCGTCCCGAAATATATTTCGGCGAGACGAGCAACGATTACATCGTCATCGGCACCACTACACGCGAATTCGACTACCCGTTGGGTAACGAGAACAGCTATACAATGTATGAGGGAACCGGCGGTGTGGCGATGGATGGTTTATTAAAAAAAGCCGCCTTTGCTTGGCGCTTTAACAGCATGAAGCTGCTTCTCGCGGATTCGCTCACGGATAAAAGCAGAATTATCTTTAACCGCAATATCGGCGAGCGCGTCCGGCTCGTAGCGCCGTTTCTCAGATATGAGAAAGACCCCTATATCGTAATAGACAAAGGAAGGCTCTTCTGGATGCTCGATGCCTACACCGTCGACGACCGCTATCCGTATTCACAGCCGTTCGCGGGCGACGATAACTACATCCGAAATTCGGTTAAGGTCGTCATCGACGCCTACAACGGGACAATCGACTATTACGTATTCGATAAGGAGGATCCGCTCATAAGAACATATCAGAGAGCCTTCCCGGGGCTGTTTAAAGACAGCTCGCGGATGCCGGAGGGACTTAAAGCTCATATCCGGTACCCGGAAGGACTCTTTGCCGTCCAAAGCGAGATGTTCGCGACCTTCCACATGGCCGACCCGCAAGTCTTCTACAACAAGGAAGATTTGTGGAGTATCCCTAAGGAAATCATCGGCGACGCGCAACAAGAGGTCTCGCCATACTATATGATGATGAAACTTCCCGGTGAGGATAGAGAAAAATTCATGATAATGACGCCGTTTACGCCCGCGAAGAAGAACAACATGATCGCCTGGATGGCCGCTAAGAGCGACCCTGCCGAATACGGGCAGCTCCTCGTCTACAGGTTCCCGAAACAAAAGCTCGTCTACGGGCCGCTCCAGATAGAGGCGCGCATCGACCAGACACCCGAAATATCGCAGCAGCTTTCACTGTGGAATCAGAGCGGGTCAAAAGTTCTCCGGGGTAATCTCTCTGTGATACCGGTGGAGGACTCGATCCTCTATGTCGAGCCGCTCTATCTCCAGGCCGAGCAGACGGAACTGCCGGAGCTGAAGCGGGTAATCGTCGCGTACGGCTCTAAGATCGTGATGGAATCCGACCTGGGCACGGCGCTCAACGCTATCTTTGGCGAAGGCAAAGAGCCGCCTCGACCGGCCAAGGATGGAGAGCCCGCGCGGCCCGAAACGCCGAGTTCCATCAAAGAGCTTACCGACGAGGCCTCGAAATTCTTCGATAACGCGCAGAAGAAATCGCGTGCCGGAGATTGGGCCGGTTACGGTGAAGAGCTAAGGAAGCTAGAGGATACGCTCGCAGAGCTTAAAAAGCGCACGGCGGAGTAATAAACAACTCATAAATCATACGAGTCAAACAAGAGTCTGGTCCGGCGCGTTCCAGGAAACGATTGGCCGATCTATCCATCGAGCGCCCGCTACGGCGCCCGTTACGGGCGGGCGGCGCCAAACCTGACCAGCTCATCGATGACGAGCGCGCGCACGCGCGGCACCGCCGCGGCCACCGGCTCGGTCAGTACCTCATCGCGCGGGCGCACATCCCCCACTTGGACGCCGAAGACGATGACCTCCGGGTCCGCCCCCACGAGGCGAGCGTTAGAGATAAGGTGCGGGACACCCATGCCGTGGATGTTGTTAGACCTTAAATGGACGATGTCCGCTTCGTCGGCATTGAAACGAAAGATGCTGCCGGCCTCGGCTTCGGCGGCGACCGCGTCGATGACGATAACCACGTCCGACTCCCTAAAATGCCTCATAAGCCCCATGCCGGCGGTCTCCCCGAGGACGACGCTTACGGGTGAGTCCTCGAGTTCCGCGACAAGCCCGCGCGCGACGGCAACTCCGACGCCGTCATCGCCCATCAGAGTATTCCCAACGCCGAGCACCGTAATCCTGGGCGCCGGTTTGAAACCGGGCATATCCATCACTCCCCCGACTCGTCGCGCTCGAGTCCATGACGCTCTTCCGCGACGCGGGCTTCTCGCCATAGGAACATCAAGGGCAGCTCATGGATGGTCTCTGTCAGCACCAAGTATACGTGAATCATCGTGATGAAGATAAATCCCCACATCGTCAGGTAGTGTATGGAACGTACCGTGGCTGTTCCCCCCAACAGGTAAGTCAACGGCAGGAAAAACTGTGCGGTCGCGGTCAACAGGGAAAAACCGGTGATTATTTGGACTGTGATAAATAATATCAACGAGACGTAAGCGGTCTTTTGGAGGGGATTGTACTTTTGCGTTCTCGGGTGCGTCCCTCGCAGGAAGAGATAGTACTTAATCATCGGCAACAGCTTGCCGCGGTTCTCCTTCTGCGGAAGAAAGAATTTATAATCGCGAATCTTGGCGCGCCCGCCGCTAGGTGCCGACCCTTTGCCGAAGAACGCCCAGTCCATCCTAACCACGCCGGTTGCGATTAAGATAAACGCGAACATAGTATGAAACGTCTTGTTGATAATCATCGACCCCTGGTAAAACGGCGAGTGGATAAAGAAGCCCGTCCAGATGAGAACGATCATCGAGATAAGGTGTACCCCGTGGGTCACTACCGCCATTAACGGGTGCTCTTCCCTGGTCTCATGCTTGCTGATGCCGAGTTTGAACTGTCTGGTCTCATCTTCCCGCATCGCTACCCCCCTAGCCGACTCTGAACTCTAGAATCCGGTTGGATTTCGGTTCAATCACGTGAACCGCGCACGCCATTCACGGATCGAACGAGTGGACTACGCGTAAAATCTCGAGCGGCCTGTCCGGGTCGATGACGCTCTGCCCGACTAAGGCCTCCTCGACCGGCCCGCGCACGCCTTTGTCGTCGCGCGGAGAGAGGTTCCAGTTGGACGGGGGCACCGCGGCGTAAGCGTCGATTTTGCCGTCCTCGATGCGCATATAGTGGCAGAGCGCCCCGCGCGGCGCGTCCCAGCCGCCTTTCCCCTCGCCGGTAGCGGGAACCGGTTTCGATTCGAAGACCTTTGTTTTGCCGGCCTTGATATTTGCCAGCAGCTCGTCGGACCAGCGAAGCGCGTTGTCCGAATTGACCTTGGCCTTCAAAACACGCGCCGCGATACGTCCGAGGTCGGACATGAGCACCTCGGGTTTGCCGGCGGCCCCTATCGCCGCCAGCGTGTCATCGACGACTTTCTTCGTGTCCTCGCGCCCCGAGAGGTAGGCGACGAGCATCTGCGCGAGCGGGCCGACCTCCATCGGACGGTCGTCCTTGCCGTAGCGCACCGCCTGCGTCCAGTCGTACTTGCCCTCGACCGGTCCTTCGTTGTCGAGCGGGTCGAGCTTGGTAAACTCTATCGGCTCCTGCCCCGCGTCGAGCGGGTGCTTGCCGCCGCCCACATCGTCGCCGAACCACGAGTACTTCGTGTACATCCGGGTCTCATCCGGGTCGACCTTCTCGACTTGGAGCTTTCCGTCGAAAATCGCCCCCCTCGGAAAAAGCCTATCGTAAGGGTCTTGGCTCTCCTCATCGAGGAGGCCCCATGTCAGATAATTACCGACTCCCTTCCCGGTCTGCGCCAAATCGATATAGTACGGCGCGATTGCCAGCAGATCGGGCACCATGACATTATCGATAAAGTCTTTGACCTCGCGCATGCGGCCCTGATAATAGAGTATCTCATCGAGACCTGGGAGCTGGGTGACGCCGCCCGGCGCGTAATTCATTATCATCGGGTACTTGCCGCCCATAAAAGCGGCGGCGTCATTTGCGGCCTGCTGGACATCGATCGACTGCAGATAATGCGCGGTCAGCTCGAGGTCGAGTTCGGCCGGTAATTTGTAGCCGGGATGGTCCCAATACATATTCGAAAACGGGCCGAGTTGACCCGATTGGACGACCGCCTGCACGCGCTCCCGGACAGCCTTGAGCGTCGGCAGGGTCGGTTTCGCGTTGAGCGCGTTGGGGACGTTTACGAAATCGAACGCGTTGAGGATGTAGAACCACAGGATGTGGTCGTAGCCGACCTGTGTCGCCTCCATCATGTTTCGGATGAGGCGGGTATTGTCGTCCATCTTGTCGATGCCGAAAGCCTCTTCCGTTGCGCGCACTGAATTCCAGGCGTGCGGTGTCGGGCAGACGCCGCAGATGCGGCTCGAGAAGTGCCAGGCGTCCCGCGGGTCGCGCCCTTTCATGAAAATCTCGAACCCCCGAAAGAGGGTCGCGGTATTCCACGCCTCGGTCACTTTGCCGTCCTCGACGACACAGGTGATGCGAAGATGCCCTTCAATACGCGTTATAGGGTCTATGATAACTTTTTTTCTTGCCATTTATGAACGACCTCCTCTCGGCGGTTCCTCCGGCTCGGGAGGTCCTCCCTTACCTAAACGCCCTGTCGCCGCTTGCCCGATGAGATGCGCGCCCAGCCCGACCGCTGTAGCGGCGCCGAGCGCCATGCCTATCCTGGTCGTCGATATCCCGCCGATACCGGGGACTTGGACGTTCTGCGCGCGCTCATAGAACGGGGCCAGTTTATCCCAGAACTCCGGCTCGGCGCAGCCGATACAAGGCCCATTATGGACACACCAGCTTAAGTGGCCGTTCCAGCGGGTCGTCGGGCACGGCGCGAATGTCTGCGGTCCCTTACAGCCGACCTTATAGAAACACCAACGCTCCCGCGAGGCCTCGTCGCCGAAGACTTCGACGAACCGGCCCGCGTCGAAATGGCCCCGACGTTCGCAATTGTCGTGGATGAGCTGTCCATAGAGAAAGACCGGTCGCCCGACCGCATCGAGTTCCGGCGGTTTTCCGTGTAGAAGAACATATGTTAGCGCCGCGAGCATGTCTTCGGCATTGCCCGGGCAGCGTGAGATGTTCACAACGACCGGGTTGGCTATGCCCGCGTCTTCGCTTAAGAACGCGGTGAGCCCCTTGGCGCCGGTCGGGTTGGGTGCCGCGGCCTGAATACCTCCAAAGGTCGCGCAACTGCCAATCGCAATCGTAGCTTTCGCCTTTTTGTATGTTTCCCTAGCGTGCTCCATAGCGTTAATGCCATGGATGGTTATCGCTTCGGGAATCTTTGTCGCAATAGCGCCTTCGACAACGTAATAGAAATCACCGCTTTCGACCATATCCTCAAAGTGCTTATGCGCCTGGTCGCCCGCGGCGGCCATGACCGCTTCGTGGTATTCGAGGGATATCCGCCTTAGAATCAGGTTGGCGACATCCGGAGTCCTGCTCTGCAACAGGCTAACCGAGCACCCGAGACACTCCTGGAAAAGCGACCATACTACAGCCGGGCGCTTTACGAGTCTCTCAAGCGCCGCGGCGATATCAGGTATCGCCGACTCGCCCGCGCCGATCAACGCGG
Organism: Actinomycetota bacterium; assembly: GCA_018333515.1. Taxonomy (NCBI): domain Bacteria; kingdom Bacillati; phylum Actinomycetota; species Actinomycetota bacterium. The sequence continues at coordinate 69,655 of JAGXSZ010000035.1, read as the reverse complement.
CTAGCATCCCGCAGTACTTGAGGAATTCCCTCCGACTCAAGCGAGGAAACACCGACATCTCTTCATCCGACACGCATCCACCTCCATTCGACTCCGAAAACTCTCCGAGGACACCGTGTCGCGGCGTCACGGATGAGACCGGCTTGACATATGCACCGATTTCATTGCCGCATATATACCCGAACTCAACCCGTTCAACACGCCACCGATACTCCCAGCGCGGATATTTCAATGGCTTTGTCGCTAACGGCTTGGTTTTTCGGATGGTTTTGGTTTTGTTTCGGGGTCGGACGAAACCTAAGGTTCTTCTGTTTCCCGGCGGTTAGATTCCAGGCCGCGCTCATGTAGAAGCTCGATTACGGTCGGTTCGTCGATATATCCGACCAGCTCCGGCTCGTCACCGATGAAGACCACCGGGAGCTTCAAACCGTCCCAGACGATTCTATCGGCCAAGTCTCCAACGTCAGCGGGGTTATCGAAGAAAATGTTATGAAGAACGCACTCGATTTGGTCCGCGAACCTCTCGACCAGCTCATCATGGAGCGCATATGCCTGACTGGCGAAATCATCGTCGAAACAGCTCCCGGCTGTAAAGCGCGGCCCTAAGCCCGAGCGGGGCACGTGCGCAAAGATAATCGTCACTCTTAGTTTTAGCTCTTGACCCATGTTTTGCCCTACTATCGCGGCCTCTACTATCGCGGCATTGCGCTCGACCCCATAGATTCACTACTTATTATGATGCGTTTTGCCGTCCGCGGAAACCCTCTCTTGTTTTAAAGCTATTAATATAGTACTAAATAACCAGCCGCTCGGCAAGACAAAGGCTGGTGCGAATGCCGGCAAGAGCGCGCCGGGTTTTTATCTCGACCAGATAAACATAAGCGGAACGTCGGTCTTTCGAATCAAGTTTTTGACAATTAGTGCTCGGTCGTTCTCTAAATGTCCATGCCACCCGAACGCTACGAAATCGTCCCCGTTTTCGGAGGCGAATTTGACCATGACATCGGCCGGGTCGCCTTCTCGCTCAAAAATGCGCAGTTCGACGCCGGGTGGCAGATGTTTGTAGAACCTCTCGACAAACTCCCGCGCCCACGCGGGCCAATCATATCTAGGGTAATCCAAGTATCTAGGCACGGTAATCGTGCCCGCCTCGGAAGGCGGTTTCGTCCCAAGAACGCCTATGTTTAAAATATCTATGCCGGCGCTCATCAACTCGGCAAGTCGAAAAACCCTGTCGATGACCGCCGCCGACGTCGGAGACCCGTCTTGCGGGACGAGTATTTTCTTCGGTCTCCAGGCCGAATCCGGGAGCGCCGTGATACTGGGGCTAATCACCAGAACCGGGTCAATGGCGCGTTGCACTACCCCCATCGTGTTGCTCCCCAGCAGATGCTGCGTATTGTATGTCCAGCCGTGACTCGACATTACTATCATCTCTGTTTCAACGCTTGCGGCGAATTTCAGTATCGCATCGACGACTGTTGCGCCGGTAATGCTGCGGATCGTGAAATCCTCGACGTCAAGACCGTCTACCTTGAGCGTCTCGAACAGTTCCTTTTCCTCCATCACCTCTTCGCTAACGTAAACGATATGGAGGACCGCGGCCATCGCCATCGCCATCGCTTGCGCCGCGCCGAGCGCCGCGGTCGCCGTCTTGGAGCCGTCTAAGGGTATGATAACCGCCGGTCTATTTTTCATGTCGCACCTTCTTCCACTTTGGCAAACTCACGCCAGGTATTACCGTCCCACAGCGATTTATATACCGCTCCGGGCTGTAATGCCTGCAAAGAGCCGCCAAATATGCCGATACTCGCTCCCGACTTCTCGCCCACGACAACAGTGATTTGACTGTCGCGTTCGATATCGAATTCGAGCACATTACCATGGAACATCAACTTGAACCCTAATCGAGTCCATTCTTTCAAAAGTTTCGGATAAACATAAATTCCGCCGGCCTGAACGCGCACGCCCGCAAACCCCATAACAACCTGTTGCCATAGACCGCCGAGAGCCGCGGCATGGACACCGCCGGACGCGTTGCCCATATTGTTGGCCAAATCGATAGTGCCCGCCTGGCGCAGATAGCGCCGGGCAAGCTGTTCAAGTCCCAGACGCGCCGCGACCAACCCATACATGCTCGGCGAAAGCGAGCTGCCGTGACCGGTCCGCCGCTCATAATATTTATAGTTCTCCTCGATTGCTTCAGGAGTAAAATCGCTCTCCAACAAGTAAAGAAGCATTACGACATCGGCCTGCTTGACGAGTTGCGTCAGGGCCGTCTCCTCCCTGCCTAGCAGCATGTCCAGCGGTACGGTACGCGGCTCGTACTCATAGACATCGATATCTTCGAGGGCGAAATATCCCGCAAACTGCTCGATTAGATTGTTCCCGTGATGCGCGTCCCTATACATATGTGTAGCGACTTTATCCCATTCCGGCAACTCGCTGTCGTCAAAGCCGATTCTCTCTTTCAAGGCCGACCACCTCTCGGCATGAGCGTCTTTCAAATACGCCACCGAATCGGCGGCGCGCTCGATACTCCATACCGCTTTAAGGTTCGTATAAATGCTGTCGTTGACGATTTCGTGATACTCATCGGGTCCGCAGACATTATATATATGGAATTCACCGTCTTTCTCCTCGGCCCGGCTCACCCAGAAGCGAGCCGTCTCAATGAGTATCTCGACACCGGCGTTGACAAAGAAATCCTCGTCGCGGGTGGCCGTCCAGTACGACCAAACACCGTAGGAGACCGAGGTATTGATGTGCTGCTCCATCTTGCCGGTAAGAATCAGGATGACCTCTCCGGTCGGCGTTATGACGAATTCCGGCGTCATCTCCTCGCCGGTGACCGTCGACTCCCAGGCATAGAGCGCGCCCTTGAGGCTCAAGTCTTGCGCCTCTTTGCGCGCCCCCGGCAGTGTGTAATAGCGATACATGAGCATCGCGCGCGCCGTCTGTGGATGCGCGTAGACAAAGAACGGCAGCATGAACATGTCCGCATCCCAGAAGACATGCCCCTTATAGATAGTGCCCGTAAGCGTTCGCGCACTTATCGAGACCCGCTCATCGTGAGGATTGCCCGCTATAATCAAATGATAAGCGGCAAAATTCAGCCAACTCTGTACCTCTGCGTCGCCTTCGACAGCTATCGCCGCGATATCCCACCGCGCGCGCCAGGCATCGATATTCCCGAGCAGAAGCTCGTTGAAACCGCGCGCGCAACAATCCCCGAGCGCATCGACCGCCTTATGCTCAGGGTCATCGGTATCCCTCGAAGTATATATACTGACGATTTTTTCAATATCGACCGTCTGACCGGCCTCCGCCTGCCAGCTCAAGTATTCTCCGGCGCCGCACTCCTCTATGTGAGTATGATAATCCGGCTTGACGATTCCCGTCGATATGCGACTCCGTTGCGCCTGCGCAATGGTGATGTCGCTAAAATTGGTCTTCGAGACCGCGACCACGCCGGTATCACCCTCGATCTCACGTCTATCGGCGGGTATGGCCGCCAGCGCCATCTTCCGGCATAACTCGATTCCGGTCTCTACGCGAATCTCGCCCTGGTGGTTCTCGGGGGTTATCGATATTTTGAGCGCCAGCACATGCTGGTCGGCCAGCGACGCGAACCGCATGAACTTAACGGATGTTATCCGGCCCCTCTCATCACGGTGGCGCCATTCCCGCCGCAAAATGCCTTTTTTCATATCGAGCACGCGCCGGTGCTCGACGATGTGTCCGGTGTCCAGGCGGAGCTGTTCGTCGCCGACGAATATTCGTGTATGGAGCCAGTCTGGAACTATGACCAGCTCTTCAATCTCGCCCTCTTTCGCGCGGTCGTAGACGCCGGCTACGAGCGTTGCGGGCTCCGAGCCCGGCACCCGCTCTTCGATAGAGCCCCTTACGCCGAGATAGCCGTTGCCCACCGTTAGCAACGATTCCACCTCGCGTTCGCGAATATCATCGAATCCTTCTCTAACCAAAAGAAACGTGGGGTCCTCGGTGAGCGCGAGTTTTCGATAAATCTTGGCTTGTTCCTTCATTAGCCGCAGAAAACAATCAGGACCGCCGCCGACGTGTATAACGCCCTCCGGCACCCCGTTGGGCTCCTTGCCGACGGAGACATAATCGATACCTTCCGCGTCCTGCTTATAGGTCAGAAAGTCGCTCCCCTCAAAACCGGCTATAGGCCCGAACTCATCGCCTAGAACCAGGATATCCGTATAGGGTACGTTTCGCTTGTGTGAAAGCTCCTCCAATACCCAGTCGATGGAATCCGACTTATCGGTAAGCCCGACCTCGATATGCTTGACATCGGTGGTCAGTCTGACATCGTCAAGACCGAGTTCTTTCGAATACTCGATGGTCATAGCGAACGCGCCCTTTATCCCGCCGGTGAAACCGCCTTCCGCCAGGCGCGCTTCGGTCTTCTCTAAAAGTTCGCCGATTTGTGATTTCGGAGGATTCTCCCATTCGGGTATAAGGTCGATTTTTCTCCGGTTGAGGCGCTTGTACACAATATCTATCGCAACGTTCGAGCGAGACTCGATATCGTTTTTGACCGCTTCGGCTACTTTGCTTAGAAGAGCCTCTTCTTTGTCGGTGGCTTTGCGTCCGTATAAGAGTACCGGTTTCGAGTCCTCATCGAAACCATGGGCCTCGGAACCCCTATCGGTGCAGACATACAGATTCTGTTTGTGCGGCCCGCTGATGAGAGAAGAGAACTGGCGGTCGATATTGCCGAAGTTCGTTCCGGTTATGACGACGATTTGGACGCCGAACCTCATCAGCTCTTCGAGGATGTCGGCGACGGGCCGCGCATCGACTTCGCGGTTGGCCACAGCCGTACCGTCCCAGTCGAACGCGATGATCTTAAACGGATGCTTTTTTATTCTTGGATATAAGTTAGTACAATTATTCAACCTAAAACCACCATTTCAGCAAAGATAACATCGGATATATCGACAATATGCTACCCAATAATTAGAAGTTCCTATCTTACGTGCGGAAACTGAAATATCCACAAAAACGACCACGAAACCCTAGAGTAAAAGGTCGGGGGAAGCGGTAAGCTCCCCCCGATTTACGGTCTCGTCGTTTCGCTCGTGGCTGAAAGCAATAAGGACTTCCCGCTGTCCGGATAGCCCCTCGACACGAAAGACACTCGCCCGTGTTACTGCTCGTCCTCTGTGAGTATGGTCTCTTTAACGATCAGCCATTTTCCCTTGGTCTTAACGAGTTGCCATTCATACCTATTCGATCCCAGCGTTCCATATTCCTGCGCGAGAGTGCGTCGCCTGATCGAATACTCGACTTCACCCTTGACAGTGGCCCTGTCCTGCTTGATCTGAGCTTCTTCAAACTCAAACCCCGTAACATTAAAGCCGACAACGGCCACGTTGTCATCGGTATAGTATTTTGTATAGATTTCCGGCACAGCCCCTGGTTCTGCCTTATTATCGAGCGCAATCGTTATAAAACGTTGCTGTTTCGTTAGTTCTTGTTCCTCATTGCTGTAAATTTCCGATAATTTTTTCCGCCATTCCAGAACGTCTTCCTTATTGCCTTCTACCCTCGCCAGGTTTTTTATCGGCCATCCAAAAGCAATTGTGCGCTTTATCTGTTCAACGTTTTCCGTGTATTCAGGGGATTGCTTCGTCGTCGCCTTATACGCAATAAAACCAAGCACCACCAGTAGAATAATGGCCACGGGCATGATATACTTGCGCCTTCCGGCGACAGAAAATAACTCCATCTTCTCCTCCTTCGATATGACGTTTCAAAAAGCAAACGCGTATCAATGGAGGGAACGTCCGTATTGCTGGGTGTTGAGGTCGACAAAATCGCGGTATTTCGTAAGAACAAGATGACGACGGCTTAAAGTACCCCGGCTGTAAAAGGAACGATATTTGCCGGCCGAGGCATCGTTGATACGCTGTATAAGCGACGGGCCGGGCCGAGAAACGCCGAGTGAGAAAATAATAAAATCTTCATCATAAAACGCTTTTTTGCGTTTTATTGCGCCGATAAAAACGCTGTCTGCTCTGGCGAGCGCGTCTTGCCGCCCAAATAAGATTGAGCCCTGAGGGCGATCGACCACGACTCGCTGCTTAGACTGGAGCGCGTTCTCAAAACCTTCGGGCAGGTCGACAGAGGCCACCAAGCCGATGACTACCGCAAGCACGCTTGCGACCAGGCTATAAAATTTATTCTTTTGGCCAATCGTCATACCCATTAGCGCCCATTGCCTTACATCCAAGAGCGTGTCAAACCGGTTATGGTTTCTATGCCTTGGCGGGTTTCCCGCCCTACTCGAATATTACCAGGGTTAAGGTGGTTGGGCAATTCCCCAACGGCCCGTCGATGCAACATGAGCCGAACCCGCCTCACTTTTCGCGCGTGAGTTATCGCCTTTTGGTAAAATACGCTAAGTGGTTACTTGCGCGGTATTGTTAGCGCGGCGCGGTCTTTTTGTGGGGCTGGACTACTTAACCGGGCATACCTCGTCTACCGTAAAGTAGCGCTTCTGAAAATAGAGCGCGACATTTACGAGGCCGATGAGGACCGGTACCTCGACCAATGGCCCGATAACGGCCGCAAAAGCGGCTCCTGAGTCGATACCGAAGACCGCAATCGCTACCGCTATCGCCAGCTCAAAATTGTTGCCGGACGCCGTGAACGAGAGCGTGCAGCTCTTCGAATAGTCGGCGCCGACTTTCTTGCCCATGTAAAACGAGACGAGAAACATGAGGACGAAGTAGATAAAGAGCGGTATGGCTATGCGCACGACATCGAGCGGGATACGAACGATCGTCTCGCCCTTGAGCGAGAACATGACCACTATCGTAAAGAGCAGCGCAATCAGGGTTATCGGACTAATCGCCGGAATAAACTTCGTCTCATACCACCGGCTTCCCTTTACCCGAAGGAGCGCGAAGCGTGTCAGCATACCGGCGATAAACGGAATACCGAGGTATACAAAGACGCTCTCGGCGATTTGTCCGATGCCGACGTCGACCGCGATGCCCTCAAGGCCGAAGAACGGCGGCAGGACGGTTATGAAGACGTACGCGTAGACCGAATAGAAAAGAACCTGAAAGATAGAATTAAGGGCTACGAGGCCCGCCGCGTACTCGGTATCGCCTTTAGCCAGTTCGTTCCAGACGATGACCATAGCGATGCAGCGCGCCAGCCCGATCATGATGAGGCCGACCATATACTCGGGATAGCCGCGCAGGAATATTATCGCCAACGCGAACATAAGAATAGGCCCGACGACCCAATTTTGAACCAGCGATAGACCAAGAACTTTTCGGTTTCGAAAAACCTCGCCTAACTCTTCATACTTCACCTTGGCAAGCGGCGGATACATCATAAGGATGAGGCCGGCGGCAATCGGAATCGAGGTCGTCCCCACCTGGAATCTGGTAATGACGTCTATGACGCCCGGTGCTACAAAAAACATGGCGACGCCGACGGCCATCGCTAAGAATATCCAAAGAGTCAGAAACCTATCGAGAAAAGAAAGCCCGCTTCGCGCCGGATTGCAGGTCTTAATATCGGTCTCCATCCCATGTCTCCAATTAGCCTAAATTATTCTTAAAAAACTCGGTACTCTGTTCTTCGTCTAAGCCGCCCAGGATTACTTCGTTATATAGACTGGTCAAGTAGTCGAACTTCTCGACATCAATACGATAGTGAACCCACTTGCCCTCCCTGCGGGAGATAACCAGGCCGGCGTCACGCAAGATCTTTAAGTGGTGCGAGGCAAGATTTTGCGGCATACCCAGCGGTTCGTGGATATTGCAGACACATCGCTCACCCTTCTTCAGCAGGCAGAGAATCTGCAGGCGATTGGTGTCGGCGATAATCTTTAAATAGTCTGAAAGTTGTTCGAGCCTGCTGAATTCTTTAGACCCTTCAAGGCAGCACTTTTCCATAGGTTCCTCATATCAATGGATATTATATCAATAAACATTGATATAATATCTAAAACGGGGCCATCGGTCAATAGTGTCAGTCCAATAACGCGGAATTTTCGATAGTGCGCGCACGGTCAAGCCTCAATTCTTCCGTAAATTCTTTAAGTAATTTTTAACTTACGCAATATCCTGCTTGCGGGCTCGATTGGTTACATGCTTATGTCAATATGACGAGTGCCGTACTAAGAAATCCCCTGATGGTTTGCCGGGGTATCCCTAAAGCATTCACCGCACCCACCCTTTATCGGATTCCTCTTATACCATGATTAGCACGACTGAAATATTGTCGCGGCCACCCATGCGGTTAGCCGCGTCGATCAGAGCCTCGGCGGAAGCATTTATATCACTTCCAAAGCTCACCATAATCTCCCCGATCGTCTCATCAGACAACATATCGGTCAGTCCGTCGGAGCAGAGGAGCATTATGTCGCCCGGCTGTAGCTCGCGAACATGTATATCGCCGACGACGCCCTCCGACGACCCGAGAGACCGGCTGAGCACGCGTGTCCTATGGAAGAAGAAAAGCTCGCGTATCATCACGTCCTGGTCAACCCGGATCTCCAAGATATGGTCTTTCGTGATAAGTTCCAGCCCCTTCCGGAGGAGATACGCCCTGCTATCGCCGACATGGCCGATACAGGCCGTTTCACCCCTGATATGCTGGACCAGGAGCGTCGTTCCCATGCCCCAGAGCAGATGACGCCGCGCGGACGCTTCCCGCACAGCCTCATGGGCATACTCGACAGCCTGGCTCAGCAGGGGCGGGATATCGGCACCAGGCATTTTTGCAAGCCGTTCCTTTAAGAACGCATGGGCTTTTCGTACAGCCAGGCGGCTTGCTACACGCCCGGCACGGGGAACGCTCATGCCGTCGGCAAGAAGAAAAAGACCGGCGTCCTCATCGACAAGAACGGCGTCCTCGTTCACCCTCTTGCGTCTCCCCTTGTCCGTCTTCCATACCGCGCGCATTGAACTTCCCTTCTCTGTCATCCCTCAGCAGCCGATCTTCGTTGAACCGGTTTCGGTCTCAATGGCCAGTCCGTCGAAGAGCGTTACGGAATCCGCCTTGGCCCAGAAGCCGACATAGCCCTGGACCGGTTTATCGGCCTCATATTCCAGCACTACACGGTCGTCCAGAAAACAGCGAATGCCGTGCCCCTTGACCTCGACGCGGAGATCGCGCCATCGGCCCGGGGTAATCTTTTCACGGGCGCTTGCCCGCTCTACGCGCTTGTCGTTGATGAACTCGAAGAGGATGGCGTTGTCCTCCAGAGCGTTGATCCGGAAGACGAAATAATTGCTCACGTTTCTCATACCAAAGACGAGCCCCCCTGCCCGATCGATGTTGCCGCTCACCGGCCTCACGCGGACGCGCACCGCGCCGTTCGACAGTTGAATGTCCTTCGCGATTGCCAAAGGGAAGTAGTAGTAGGCCTCGACGTTGTCGAGAAACTCCTGCAACGCCTGCCCCACAAGCCTGTTCATGGCGCCCGCCACGCCTGATGAGATCGTGAACCCGGCGCGAGAGCCGTCCTGTATACAGACCTGCCGGCCGGCCTCGTTTGCTTCTTTCCATGATCCGCCATGCGTATAGAAATTTGCTAATCCTTTGTCCCGCCCGGACTCGAGGAAGTCGTAATCGGCTTTGAAGAATGCCTCGGTTAATCGCTCCACGTCGGACCGATTCGAAAGCGCCATATCCAAAAGGCGCGAGGACGCAAATAGGCGTCCTGTCTGGTCGAGTTTTTCCTCAAGCGACGGCCGGTCATAGCCCGTGATCGACCCCTCGATCAGGTCGCCGCGCATCTTGACCTGGAAGCCAAGTTTTCCGAGGACGCTGCCGAGGAAGGCAATACGGAGCGACTTGCCGTAGTAGCTCCCCGCGCCACCGGAGAACTGGAGCGATATGTAATTCTGGCTGCTGTTGTCGCCGACCAGGGCATCGACCGTCGCGAAATGGTAGCCGAACTTCGCGGCGAGGTTCATGTACTCCCCGGTAAGGACGGCGTAGCTGACCACTCCCAAAGAAGGGCCGAATTCCGATGTCATGCTCGCAGACAGGAGCGTCAGCGTTTTGCTCATGTTCAGGCCGATAGAACCCTCCCAGCTCACGCCCGGATGGGTGAATCCCTTCCAGATCGCCCTAAACGGGAAGGACTCGACATCGTCGGGCGTGACCTCATGACAGGTGGTAAGCCCCTGTTTCAACCCGCCACCCAAGTCGATCAGCCGCAGTTCAAAGGGACTTTTCGCCTTGAGTTCGATCGAACGCACTACTTTAGCCTCGTCAGTCAAGCCGAACATCGATCGGACGGCTTGCTCATGGGTATACCGGATGACGTCGTGGACTGTTTTGCACCCCTCGGGAGAAAAGGAAGGGTCGGCGGGGTCGGTAAGATTGAGCGGAGAGATCGAGTCGAGAACGCGGCGCATCTTGCGGTGTATGGGGCTGTCGAAGACCTGCTTCTTCGTGGGCCGTATCAGTGCGGTCAACTCTTCGACGATGCCTGCATAAACCCTCGGAGGCTCCGCTGTCAGGGTTACTAAGTCCCCGGTCTTCAGAGTCGTAGAGGCATTTCCCGCGTCCGCAATCATGGGTATCCCGAACTCACGCGCGACCGACGCAAGATGACTTGCGGCGCTGCCGATGTCGGTGATGATCGCGGCTACTTTGCCGACGAGCTTCGCGAGGTTCGGCGAGGCGGTCCGCGCCACGAGCACCGCCCCCTCCGGAACGCTTTCGGCGGGAACGCCCTCACGCAGGACAAAGACCGGGCCCGCGGCCATACCGGGACAGGCGGTTTTTCCGGTGGATAACAGGACTGAGTAACCGCTGATTTCCCCGGCCGGCGCGACGGAGCCGGATAAAGGGCTTCCACCGAGGGGCCGCGACTGAAGGATAAGTATGTCTCCCGATTGATCGAGGGCCCATTCCACATCCTGGGCAACTCCGAAAAGCGCTTCGAGCTTGACGCCGTACTCCGCGAGCCTTTGCACGGCATCATCGTCGAGCGATGAAACGTTCTGTTCGGGTTCGGGTACCGACTGAAGAGCGGTGCCGCCTGCTTCAAGGTTCACCATACGGATTTCCTGTCTCGTCAACCTACGCTCCTTGATCCGCCGCGATTCGCGATCAACAACAAAAAGGTCGGGCGAGGCGCTGCCGTCGACAAGCCGTCCGGCAAGACCGCGTACCGCGCTGATGCCGATATCGCCGATGCCGCCGAAAAGCGAGTTGGTGTACATTACGCCGCTGACCTTAGGATTGATCATGGCCACAACGCCGGCAGCCATGGGGGTTTCCCGGTCGGAAAGACCGTAGCGCAGGCGGTAGGCGACGGCGTGGGAGGAGTACTTGCTCGCGAGCACGCGCTTGTAGGCATCGAGAATGTCGCCTTCCGCTACATTCAGCACGGTCTCATACTGGCCGGCAAACGTGGCCTCGGTATCTTCTCCTATGGCGCTGCTCCTCACCGCGACGCGAACCCCGGGCTGGGTCTTTTTTTCCAGATCCCGGTAGGCCCGGATGATCTGGTCGGCAATGTCCGGGGGAACGTCCGCTGCGATGATCGCGGCACGGATGGTCTCCGCATGACGCTCGAACGCCTCAGGCTGGTCCGGTGACACCTGCGCGAGGTTTTTCGCGATAAGTTGATTGAGGCCGTTTTCCGATAGGAACCTCTCGGCGGCGACAGTCGTAATACTGAAGCCGACCGGAACCGGTAGGCTAAGCTTATTACCGATCCTTGCCAGATTCGCGGCCTTTGCGCCCGTTATGCGAACATCATCCCTTTTGATTCGCTCAAAGGGGATGACCGGGTCACTTGGCCCGGCGGAGTATCGGGAAGTGAGTTCTTTCGTGATCAGCGTGTCGATTCCGGAAAGAGTCGTTTCGAGCACCGAAACCGACCTGCCCTCGAGCGACGCAAGCGCGTACACAACGCCGAGAGCCGCTTCCAGCAGGGCTTCATAGCGCGAGCCTGCCCAGGATAAGGAAAAAGGCTTGCCGCTGTAGTAGGCCTGTTCGAGATCCGCAATGGCGGAAAGCGCGGTATGGTTATGGTCAAGAAATATTCTAAAAGCTCGGTATTTCCTGACATGCGAACCCTGCAGGTTCACCAATGGCTCGCAAACACGTTTTTTCGATAAAAGCGACCGAAATTTTTTCATAACAGAGGACACCGTTTTCCATCAAGTATAGCAAATGAGAAAGGGTCTGAAAAAGTGTTGAGATCACTACTATTCGGTTTGACAGACAGTGCCGCCAATAAAGCAGGCAGAGGAAGATTTATTTTATGAACCCGAAGATACTCGTGCTCGATGAGCCGACCAGCAACCTCATAGGTTTCGGTGCCCTCAACCAAAGCCGACCATCTATCTTCTTCAACCTCTTCTAGGTCTGTCACCAGGCCCCGCCTAAAATAATCCTTGCCTCTTTGAAGGATTGTCGGATCTATCAGACTTTCCAAGTCGTTGATAGATATTTGCATGTCCTAAAACCCTTTCTTTAAGCATGGATACCGGTAATGCATGGGGGTGTCTTGTCTAAAGACGATAAAGAAGCCCATCCAATGCCTTCTTTATCTCATTCAAAGCAATCTCTTCCCTATAATAAAGATTCTCAGCGCCGGATTGCCTTGCTTCTTCGGTTATTTGCAGATTCCCTAGAATCGAGTTTTTACTTAATGGCTTTCTTAGTTCTTTTTGCTTTAGTATCTCAACGATCTCTTTTGCTTCAATATTGTGTTCTTTTAAAACTAAAGCCAGGTCATAAAAATCTCGATATCTTGCCCGCTCATTAATGGCCCGCACTTTCTCGGCACAAATTTCTTTTAAATCCATGCTTAAAACCGTGGCCGACACCCCATAAATATTTCGGTACGCTCTTTTTTGAGCTGGCAGAATGAGTCTTTGCGTTAAGTCGATGTCGATTTTTATTGAGTTGGGCTGCTCCAGAGGACCGGTAAACTTTAATCGCTCAATCTTTAAGGCAAAATCTGAATGATAGAATTTCACGACCTCCAAAAAATCATATGGCTCAAAAACCTCTTTTATATCGTCGATAGTTAAAGCTTGAGCTGTCGCAAAGTCAAGGTCTTCGGAGAACCTCAGCTGGTTAAGGTAGAGATGGTGAATCGCCGTGCCGCCTTTAAAGATGAGCGTGTCTTTGAGTGGTGAATTGTAGATTATTTGCAAAACAACCGCCAAAAGATAATCCTTTTCGGCAATGGCTAAGGGATAGCGAAAGTTATTCTTATTTGCAATGGAGAGCTGGGATTTACTTAACAAATCGATCTTCATAGTAGAGTCTCCATTTGGAATTAAATTTGGTAGAATTCTTTGTGAGCTTTGCAAACCCAGGCGTGTTTTTTATATTCTCGAAAAGCCGGCTTGAATCAATGCCTGAGATGTCCAAAAGAAAACCGATTCTTCTTTGAATGGTGATCGGATAGAGACTTGCATAGTCGGCCATTTTTTGGGGATTGATTTCGCCATTAGCTTCTTTTAATTTCTCCAGGATCAGGTCGACTGTATAGCTATCCTTTCTAAACTGAAGAAAATCAAGCAAGGCCTTTTCAAGCTCAGCAACTTTCGCTTGCTGATTATCAACCGTTATTTGGATAAAGCCGGTCAGCATTTCAGGTTTTGTTTTTACGAATTGGTATTCAAGGTTTTGGAAATTATACATCTTGGGGTTTGCGGTAGATACCGCCGTCACCTTGCGAGGTAACTGATCAAAAAGCCCGTAGTAATTCAGGGAAAACTCAAACGACACATAGGAATTGGGAACAAGAACTTGAGAGACCACCAAGGGGGAAATATTTGAGAAGCTGTGAGACTCAAGATTGGCAACAGCATAAACCCCTCGTTTGATGCGAATCAACCAGCCTCTTTGAACTAAAAGTCCAATCCTTTTTTTAAGCGCATCATAAGAGACGTCTTTGAGTAACGCCCGCAGACCATCAAAGCTCACGACGTAGCCGTACCGTGAGATTATCTCTTCCAGTATTTCCAAGTCTTTTTTCGATAATATTGTCTTTTTCATAACATGTAGGGACCCATTTATAGACACTTTCATAACATACTTTATACTAATCGGAACATATTGCAAGAGTTTTTAACGCAAAACCGGTATACGATTGCTTACCCCTTGAGCAACAGAGGGGCTTTGGTATTATCATTATTTGTAGAAAGGTTTTGAGAAATCTGCAATCTAATATTATAGACAACTATCTATTATGTTAGACGATGAGACTGAGTTATGAGTTTTTAACACAAACCAGGGGGTTGGATTCGAACTCGTATAAATACCTCAAGGGACCATTCTTTAAGAGTGAATAATCAACCAGTAAATTAATAGTTAGGGTGCCCGTGCGGGAAGTATATATCTTAAGCGCTAAGGGACAGGACTTTTTCGAACTTGTTGCCGTTTGGACTTCTACAAAAGCGTGTCCGCCTGAAGCTTTCCGGTTGCATACTTCTAACCGCAGGATGTTTTACCCAAGATGGTAGCCCTTTTATGGTCGCAGCAGGTAAAAGGAATACGCCACCTCTTGGAAAATTCTTATCGGCGAGTCTGTTGGCACCGAAAAGCTCGGGCACCCTAAGCTCTTTATACCCAATGAAGGAGGTGTATGCTATGAATCCGCTCTACGTTGGCATCGATGTGGCCCAAAAAGAGAACTGGGCTTGTCTCATGAATAGCACTGGCGATGAGCTTTCAACGTTTTCATTTTCAAATGATCTCACCGGTGCTACCGGCCTGAAAGACAAATGCCTTGCACTCGCAGCTCAACACAGTATAGATAGCTTACTTGTCGGCATGGAGGCAACAGCTACCTACTGGTGGCACTTGTCAGTGTACCTTTCGACGGAAGCTGAACTTTCCCACCTGTATCCCAAGGTCTACAGCATCAATCCAAAAATCGTTAAAGGTTTTAAGAAGTCGTACCCGTTTTTGCCAAAGACGGATCGAATCGATGCGTGGGTTATCGCTGATAGGCTTCGCTTTGGGAGGCTCCCGGCAGAGTGCTACCACGATGAGAGGTATCAGCCACTGCAAAGACTAACCAGATTTCGGTATCGGCTCATCAAGCAGATCACCGATGAGAAGAACTATTTCCTCTCGTATCTGTCGCTCAAATTTAACACCTTTAAGCCAAGAGGCATCATCACTAATACCTTTGGCGCCACGAGCACAGCGATTCTTACTGAGTTCTACTCGGTTGATGAGATCGCAGAGACGGATATCGATGAACTCGCCGCTTTTGTGCAGAAAAGCAGTAACAATACAATTACAGACCCAGTA
This sequence comes from Actinomycetota bacterium, assembly GCA_018333515.1. Taxonomy (NCBI): domain Bacteria; kingdom Bacillati; phylum Actinomycetota; species Actinomycetota bacterium. The sequence goes on along the minus strand of JAGXSZ010000035.1, from coordinate 54,361 downwards.
GAGGTAGCAGAAAGTGTTAAGCAGGCTGCCAGGGATGCTTACCGGCTAGATAAAAAGATCCTTGAGCCGATCAACTTCATCCTGGCGACAACATTGAGAAACATACAGGCGCTACAAGCCCAGGTAAAAATCACCGATCTCGCCATTGCAAAAGAGATCGCTCATATTCCTCATACCCTGGGCACCGTCAAGGGCTTAGGTCCAGTACTGTGTGCCGGCATTATTGCCGAGGTGGGCGATGTCACGCGGTTTAAGGACCAGGCGGCACTGGCAAAGTATGCCGGTCTCACTTGGCATGTGCGAAGAAGCGGCCAATTTGAAGCCGAAGAGACGCACATGAGCAAAACCGGCAACCCGTACCTTCGCTACTATCTCTATGAGGCGGCCAACTCGCTTCGCGTACACAACGACGAGTACCGCGCCTACTATGAGAGAAAGTATGCTGAGGCTAAGACGCACCACCATCGCCGAGCGACCGCACTGACCGCACGAAAACTCGTGCGGCTCGTTTTTTCACTGCTGCAATCTAAGAGGCTCTACGAGCCTAAGGTAGGTGTCTTTAGATAGTAATTGATGGTTATATGCTTGCACATAGCCCTTGCAGATGTTTTGTTGTATGGGCTTAGTTGAGCATTCACTTCTTGAGGATTTTTACTAAAAACATGCGCTTGACATTTATACCGCAGGCTTTTGGAGCAATTGTGCTTATATGCATCGTAAGACTATCCGTTTGATTGCTTAACTAAGACTTTAAAGCTTTATTTTAAGAGTTCTTCAGTAATTCTTAAAAACTCCTCAGCATTTTCGAGTGCAGATTCGGCTCCTTCTTTTGAGAAATCGGATTTATAATCTGCTGTTTCTCGAAGGAGTATGGTTGTATCAAAATCATCCACGAAACTCTGGTCGATTATTTTTTCATCAGCATAAAGTGCCTGGATAGCTATTTTTAAGCAGTAGTGGCTTTTCTCGCGGTAGCCTTTTTTAAACAGCAAAGCTCTTGCCGCATGAAACATGGAATAATAGGCTTGAATTGTTGCCCATTTGTAATCTAAATCATCCAGAAACTCGTCATAGGTTCTTTTGGCTCTTTTTAAATCCCTAATTGCCGCATTAAGTTCATCGCCAATTAGAGCTTCGGCGTGTGGCTGTTTAACGATGCTTTTCTTTTTTAAGCATTTCTCAAAGTCTTTGTTCATCTGGTTCCTTATTAAATAAAACTATTCCTTTTGCCACTTCGCCATAGAAAGCTTTGTCTTTTTTTCTGGATACCGCATATTCTGACGGAGTCTGCAGCACCGGCTTGATTTCTCGTTCAATATCATATTCACGAATTGCTTTTAACACTCCGTCTTTATGGGTTGTAAGGATAAAGAGGTCAATATCACTCTCGGCGGTATCTTCTCCTTTGGCGGTACTTCCGAACAGAATTACTCTTTGGGAGATTGGTTTTAGAGCCTTAACAAGGTTCTCTAAATTCACAAGATTTTCATAGACCCTGTAATACTTAAAAAGTGGATTAGTAGATAGAGTGTAAAACCACATCCGGCCCCGCTTCTCTCTCTCAAGCAGACCGGCATCAAAAAACTGGCGAAGAACCATGTTGGTCATACCACGGCTGACACCCGTTTTCTCGGAAACTTCTTTATCATAAAAAGAAGCGTCTTGGTGTAACGTTAGGAAGCCAAGGACTTTATTGGCGGCGGTGTTTAAAAGAATATCTTTTAGCATAATAACCTTAAATTCATTATTTTGATGCATATGTTCATTATATTGAATTATAGATATTGGTCAATACTATTTTCAAAACCCTATTTCAGGCAGCAAAGGATTCTAATATATTGGACTTATGTCTAATATATTAGAACATAAAGCGGGGTCAAGGGTTTTTGTTTCCTCGTCCAAGCTGTTACCGTACCCCATAACTGTAGGCAGATATTAATACATGCCTGTTTAAAGGCATAATTTATGGGTTGGTTGACACATGAAAAAACATTTGGCTCCCCGGGTAGGATTCGAACCTACAGCCCTTCGGTTAACAGCCGAATGCTCTACCATTGAGCTACCGAGGAATGTTGTCCTTCGCGCTATGCAATTTGCGAGTTCAACTCGCACACCTTTTGAATTATAAAAGATATCCCATTAACTTTCAAGATAATTGTCTGCGCCGACAGCGCATGCGATATGCGGATTTGCGGCCAAATCCCTTGCGCCGCGAAAACCCAACCTCGCCCGATTATTGATACTCGCACGATTTAGAAAAATCAGATATAATAAGAGTCGCTTTATAGAGGAGGACGTAGGGTAATACATGGGTGTAAGATTGTCCAATTATCGAAGGGTAATTCAAGCGTTTTTCTTCTCACTCTTCCTGGTGCTCCTCGCTATCACCTCAAAGCAGATTAGCCTGCCGTTTCCGACTGAGCTTTTTCTCGTCGCCGACCCGCTTATAGCACTCGTCTCTCTCCTGTCCGGCGTGCCTTTCAGACATGAGATGCTCTTCGCTCTAATAACGGTAGCCGTAACCCTTATGTTGGGGAGGGTCTTCTGTGGATATGCCTGTCCGATGGGCGCTCTTCTCGACCTCTTCGCCCCGCTCTCAAGGGTTCTGAAGATAAAGCGGGGGTCTTTTGCGCGGCTGAAGACGCTTCCGGTCATAACATTGACAATCATCCTGATCATGAGTATCTTCGGTATCAATATCCTAATGCTTCTCGACCCCCTCGCCATGCTTACACGAACGACTACGGTAGCCGTCTTCCCCGGAATCGATTATGTCCTTTCGACGATTGCGGACTCTCTTTATACCAACAGAAACATAGCTCCGCTCGTCGATAAGACGGTTTGGAAGCTCTCCGGAATACTAATCTACGACGACCAACGGGCGTTTCTTTCCGCGCAGTGGATGATCGCCCTCTTCGCGTTCGTCGTAAGCCTTAACGCGCTCGGCAATAGGTTCTGGTGCCGCTACGTCTGCCCGCTCGGAGGCCTGCTCGGAATTATCGGACGGGCGCCGCTCTATAGGCGAAAAGTCGCGGTAGAATCATGCACGAATTGCCTGAAATGCGCCAATAACTGCAACATGGAAGCAATATCCGACGATGGCTTAAAAACCAACGCTGCGAGCTGCGTGCTCTGCCTCAAGTGCAGGAACAACTGCCCGCAAGAAGCCATATCGGTCGATTTGAAGCCGGAGTTATCTAACCCGATGCCCTCTAGGAGAACGGCCATCGCAACAGTCGGCGCGACGATGGTCGCCGCCTACACGGTGCCGTTGAATAAATGGCCCGAGCCGGACGAGTTGACTCTTATCAGGCCGCCCGGCGCGCTCAAGGAGCCGGCGTTTCTCGATAAATGCGTGCGCTGCGGTGCATGCCTCAAGGCCTGCCCGACTAATGTCCTTCAGCCGGCGCTCCTCCAGTATGGCGTTGAGGCCGTCTGGACACCGTACCTCGATTTTAATTTGAGTGTCTGCGACTGGTCGTGTAACGCTTGCGGCAAAGCCTGTCCGACAGGCGCCATCGAGCACTTAAAACTCAAGGCTAAGCAGAAGTTTGTCTTGGGCGTGGCCGAAATCGACCGGGGCAAGTGTATCCCCTGGATAGCCGGTCACGGCTGCGGGATTTGTGTGGAGCTTTGCCCGCTGCCGGATAAAGCGATAATCATCGAAGAGCGGCCCACGAACTACGGAAAGATGGCGGTTCTGCCTATCGTTGTCAAAGATAAATGCATCGGCTGCGGCATATGCGAGAAGAAGTGTCCGCTGCCGCGCCGAAAAGCCATCAAGGTCTTCCCGACGAAATTCGAAGGCGGTCAAGACCTCTTCTACACGCTCGACAATAGAGATGGCATGGGTTAGGGCCCACATGCAACAAAGCGCCGGCTCAAGAACCGGCGCGTCATCAGCTTATTGTTTTTCTGTCGAGGCACAGAGAGCATTGTCAGGGCTAAAGCCCTGAGCGCAGCGCTTGTGCGGTTCCGGCAACTATTCCAGATAGTCCCGGAGCTTCGCGCTGCGATTCGGGTGGCGCAGTTTGCTCAGCGTCTTCGACTCGATTTGCCGGATGCGCTCCCTGGTGACGCCAAAGACGCGACCGACTTCTTCTAATGTTCTGGGATGCCCGTCGATAAGGCCGAAGCGTAACTCGATGACCTTGCGCTCGCGCTCGCTTAACGTGTCGAGAACTTCCTGGAGCTGTTCCTGCAGAAGTGAGAATGACGCCGCATCCGATGGCACCTCGGCTTCCTGGTCTTCTATGAAATCGCCAAGCTGGCTGTCTTCTTCTTCGCCGATAGGTGTCTCAAGAGAGACCGGCTCCTGTGATATTTTGAGAATCTCGCGCACTCGCTCGGGGGTCAAGCCCATCTCTTCGCCTATCTCCTCGGGCAACGGCTCGCGACCAAGCTCCTGTAAAAGCTGGCGCTGAATGCGGATGAGCTTGTTTATCGTCTCCACCATGTGCACCGGAATACGTATCGTCCGAGCTTGGTCGGCAATCGCCCTGGTGATGGCTTGGCGAATCCACCATGTCGCGTAGGTGCTGAATTTATAGCCTTTGCGATAATCGAATTTCTCAACAGCACGAATCAAGCCGAGATTGCCTTCCTGAATCAGGTCGAGAAAGAGCATGCCCCGCCCGACATATCTTTTCGCGATGCTTACCACGAGACGCAGATTCGCCTCGACCAGCTTTTTCTTCGCCGTCATCCCTTCGCGCTCTATCCGGCGTATCTTGCGAATCTCTTCTTTCGTTAGATTGTCCTCATCGCGCTCGAGACGCCCGGCGGCTTCTTCGCCGGCTTCGATATTTTTGGCCAATCTTACTTCTTCGTCGCCGGTAAGGAGCGGCACTTTGCCTATTTCTTTAAGATACATGCGCACAGGGTCGTTTATCGGCGATTTCACCGACAGATCGAGTTCACGGCTGAATTTCGCCTTGGCGCCCTCCTCGTCGTCGACGTCCGCCTCATCTTCAGCAACGATTTTCTCGTCGACGTCAAGCTCGTCGACTCCCAAATCGACGTCCTCATCGGCGGCACCGTCATCGCCCGTATCCACAATCTCGACCCCGACATTGAACAGGTAGGAATATATATTATCGATTTGCTCACTCGTAAGATCGACGGCTTGGAGCGCGTCGTTAATCTCATCGGAGCTGAGCACGCCTTTCCCTTGCCCCTTCGCGATCAGCATTTTTACCTCTGGAATTTCGAACTCGTTAATGCGGGTATTCACCCAGTGTTTCCTCCAATCAAATCACATGCTAGCGCAAATCTCTTCGCTTTGCCTCAAGCTCGATTAGTTCTCCGAACAAAGCATCGTAACGCGTCTGATCCCGCTGCGCCTTCGGGGACTCGAGTTCCCGTTTTAGTTTACTAATTTGACGCTTATAATAAAAATCCTTGAGAGATAGCGAAATATCCTCAAAATATTTTGCTAAATTTTCCTCTTCGTATTCGGCCTCCGTCAAATACACCTCTGTGGCCTTGGCTTTTAAGCTATTGTCAAGATCATCCAGTGTCTTTGTGTCGAATTTACCCGCACCTATTCCCTTTAAAACTGCGAGAAGCTTAGCGTGAGCCGGGGAAACAAAGTAGTCACCCTCCATGTCGGCCGACAGGCTGCCCCGCAGCCGAGGATATTTCATGACGAGATGAAGAAAAGTCCGTTCCGTCTTCTCTTGCGGGTCGAGCGACGTTTTGAGCGCCGCGCCGCGCCTAGGGGCGCTCTTACCGAGCAACGACCTAAATCTGACAGCAAGAACCCGCGCATCGAGCCCAAGTCTTTGGGCGATTTTTCCTATATATTCTTCGTGCGTTATGGGATCGAGCGTTGCGATGAACCTTAGACCTGCTAGTGCGGCTTTTTCTTTTTCCTGAGTCTCACTGATAGTATATTTTTCCAGCTCGCGCGTCAAGTAAAAATCATAGAACGGCTCCGCGTCGTCGAGCAACTCTCGAAAAGAGTCGATACTTTGGTTTGCGATGTAGTCCGCGGGATCGAGGTTGTCTGGAAGCACGACCACCCTCACATCTATCCCCGACTCGGCACTCCGTCCCTCGAAGTCGCGGAGAGCCTTCATCTTCGGCGGACGAAATTCGGACATATATGCGCCGGCACTCTCCGCTGCTTTCGTACCCGCGGCATCCGCGTCAAAGACTAAGATCGCCCGATTGGCGAATCGTTTGAGAAGTTCGACGTGCTCGCCGGTGAACGCCGTACCGAGCGTTGCGACAACGTTTGGTACGCCCGCCTGGGCCAGAGCAAGAACGTCTGTGTAACCTTCGACAACGACCACCGAGCCCTCTCTCGTTATATCGTTCTTGGCCAAATGGAGCCCGTACAAGGTTGAACTCTTATGATATGTCGGCGTCTCCGGGGAGTTCATATATTTCGGCTGTCCGCCATCGAGCACCCTGCCACCAAAAGCGATAGTGCGCCCCCTCATATCGGCAATCGGAAAGATGATCCTGGAACGGAACCGGTCATAGTGGCCCTTGGCGCTTTTTATGATAAGTCCCGCCTCGACCAGCTCCTCTTTTGAGAACTTACGCTTGGCGAGGTAATTCCCGAGTGAGTTCCACCCTTGCGGCGCGAGTCCGATACCGTACCCTTTGACTATATCGGCGCCCAGTCCCCTTTTCTTTAAATACGCGCGCCCAGGCTCCCCTTCGGCTGTTTTGAGAAGTATGTGCTGGTAGAAGAGCATGGCCTGGCTGTTCGCCTCATAAAGACGCTCTCTTTTGGATAGCTCCCGGCTCTTGCCCGCTTCGTACTCCAGCTGGTAGCCCACGCGCGCGGCCAAGAACTCGACCGCCTCGGGAAACTCCAAGTGTTCGACTTTCATGACGAAGTTGAAGACATTGCCGCCCTCGCCGCAGCCGAAGCAATGAAAAAGCTGCGACGCGGCGTCGACTTTGAATGAGGGGGTCTTCTCTTGGTGGTATGGACATAGGCCCCAAAAAAGCTTGCCTTTTTTCTTGAGCGTCACGTACTCCGAGACCACATCGACCAGGTTATTCCGCTCTCGGACGGCGTCTATATCGTTCTCTTTGATCCTGCCTTTAAATTCGGTCACTAAATCCGTCTCTCCGGCTTGCTGTTAAACCATCCATACTTTTGGAACGAAGTGCTCTTCATACATCTTGATAGCGTAACGGTCGGTCATGCCCGCTATGTAGTCACAGATGCGAACGACGCGCGTACCCGACTCCTCGGTTCTGAACTCCTCGGGCAGCAACTCCGGTTTGTCGAGGAACAGGAAGTAGAGGCTCTTCAAGACGTTCTTGGCCTTTTCATTCTCCGACTTCGCCGCCGAGCCTCGGTAGACGCGTGCGAACAAGAACTCGCGCAGTTCATGCATGGCCTTCATGAGGTCCGGGCTCATCGAAATGGTATTCTTGTCCCGGCTATATTCGACGAGATTGCAGACCATAGCGTTTATGCGCACGCCCGAATACCTGCCGAACAACTCGATTGACTCTTTATCGATGTCGTCTGTCTTAAGAATGCCGGCGCGAACGGCGTCGTCGATGTCGTGGTTGATATAGGCTATCCTGTCGGAAATCTTGACTATCCGACCTTCTAGCGTCCGCGGGTCTTTCTCGCCCGTGTGGTGCAGAATGCCGTCGCGCACCTCCCATGTCAGGTTGAGCCCTTTGCCGCCGTACTCGAGGATATCGATTACGCGCAGGCTCTGCTCGTTATGGTTGAACCCGTCGGGGAGATTATCCGCGCCTCCGGCCTTCAACTCTTGAAAAATCTCGTTTATCGCTTCTTCGCCGACATGGCCGAAGGGGGTGTGGCCCAGGTCATGGCCGAGCGCTATCGCCTCGGCCAGGTCTTCGTTGAGCGCCAGCGCCCGGGCTATGATTCTCGATATCTGGCTGACCTCGATGGTGTGCGTAAGCCGGTTGCGATAGTGGTCGCCCTCCGGGCTCAGAAAGACCTGCGTCTTGTTGACGAGGCGCCTGAACGCTTTAGAGTGGATGATGCGGTCCCGGTCACGCTGGTAGCATGTGCGCAGCGGACACGGTTGCAGCGGCTTCGCCCGCCCTTGGCTGTCGATGCTTCGCATCGCCAACTTCGACAGGGTCTGGACTTCGCGTTCTTCGAATATCTCCCGGGGGACTATAAATTGTTGTTCCACATTATCACCGTCTATTTATCTTGATTTCTTCGACTAATCGTTTGCCGGTAACTCTTGCGCTTTTTAGAGCATCGGCGTCACTCTCGGCAGGCCTTTGAGCGCAGACTCCGTGGTGGCCGATGGTCTCGGTGGCGGAAGAGTCCGATACTATCGTCATACCGTGGACCATCATAATATCATGTATGGCGCGAATCGTCGTTTCTTGCCCGCCGAAACGCGAAGCTCCCACCGAAACGCCGGCGCCTACTTTCGCGACTAAAGCCTTTTTAGCGCGGAGCGCCCGGCTCTTGTCGAAAATCGCCTTTAATTGAGCCGATACCGTGCCGAAATAGACCGGGCTGCCGACGACGATAGCATCGGCCCCAGCCATCGCATCCAGGGCCGACTCGAGCCTGGTGCCGACATAGCAACTCTCATCACACGGCGAACTGCAGGCGTCGCAATACGGTTTATCCTGGTCCTCCAAGACCTCCATCGAATGGAGCAGCTCGGTTTTGGCGCCCGCTTTCGCGGCAGAGCGCAAAACTTCCCTTATCAGAAAAGCCGTGTTACCATCTTCATTCGGGCTTCCGTTGATGCCGACAACAAGGATATCTTCCATAAAATCACCTCAAAGTTGGTTTCCAAAATTTTCGGGAGGGTTTACTTCTACATCGGTATTCGACACATACCAGTTTTTTCCTGCAGGCGCGGAACTTTTTTTGATTCTAGCATTTATGACCCTTAAATTCGACTATAAGACAGGGGAAAGGGGTCAGGTCTTTATTTTTTAGCGTAATGCCGCCCGCGCGCGCATAGAGAGTGGGACACGCGTTATCATCTACCGTCCTGTTTGGGAATGCCGCGCGCATAGAGAGTGGGTATCCGTAACAGCCGTAGCAACGTCCCCTAGAGCCCGAGCGCGGTATGTAGGTTTTTCGCCTGGTCGAGATTGATTGCGTAGCTTATCTTGACGTTGGTCAGGACCGTGCCCTCGAAATTAGCATTACACACATCGGTCTGCGTCACCTTGGTATCGCTCATCTTGGTGTGTCGCAGGTTGGCGCCGGTCAGGTTCGCGTAGCGCAGGTTCGCCCCGTTTAGCTTCGCATGCGATAAGTCAGCGAACGAAAGATTTGCCTGGGCTAAGTCGGCTTGGGTAAGATTTGCGCCGAGTAAATCCGCTTGGCTTAAGTTCGCTCCCGTAAGTACGGAACGGTACAGGCGAGCACCGCTCAATTTCGCGTTGCTTAAGTCGGCTTTATGCAGGTCGGCCCCGCTTATATAGGCATCTTCGAGGTTGGCCCAGCTCAAATCGGTCACTTTCTGTTTGCCCTCATCGGTTACTACGTCTGATTCGGTGAGAGATGCGTGACGCAGGTCGGCGTCGCTCAGATTAGCCCGCCGCAGGTTGGCCCCGCAAAGGTTGGCGTGACGCAGGTCGGCGTTGATTAAGACCGCGCCCGACATCTCGGCTTCGCTAAAGTTAGCCTTTCTGAAATCAGCTTTACGAAATTCGCTTTTACTTAAATCCGCGCCTGAAAGGTTGGCCTCGCGAAAATTTATTTCGCTCAAGTTCATCCCGCTGAGGTTCGCGCCGGAAAGGTCGGCGCCGTGGAAATTGCAACCTTGCAGCTTAAAATTGCGCATGTTGAACCTGCTCAGATTACGATTTTTAAAATCTTTCGTCGTTTTAATAATCGTTCTAATCTGTTCCGTAGTCATCCGCGGTTTGCGCACGGGTATGGGTGTTTGGTGGTCTCGCGAATTCTTGATCATATTCTCCGCTGCCTATAATAGTGCGATTCTAAAAGACTATCGGCATATGCCGGCAATAACTTATACACAGAACAAAGGACGAGATAACTCTCGTCCTTTGTTCGTCCTTTGTTGTTTTTATAGACCTGTCGGCTTAAGGCCGACGGTAAACTACTTAGAACTCGAAGAGCTGTCGCCCAGAACCGCCTGGGCGGCCGCGAGGCGTGCGAGCGGAACCCTGTATGGAGAACAGCTCACATACGACAGGCCCATCGCGTGGAACTTCTTGACCGATTCGGGGTCGCCGCCGTGCTCGCCACAGACGCCGAGCTTAAGCTCGGGTTTGGTGGCGCGACCCTTACGGCACCCCATCTCGACCAGCGCGGCGACACCGTCATCGATTGTTTCAAACGGGTTGCTCGGCAATATCTTTCTCTCCAGATAGCGCGGGAGAAACTTCGCTTCGATATCGTCGCGGCTAAAACCAAAGGCCATCTGCGTCAAGTCGTTCGTACCAAATGAGAAGAAGTCCGCGACAGTCGCGACCTCGTCGGCCGTAACAGCGGCGCGCGGTATCTCAATCATCGTACCTATCTTGTATTCGACATCGACACCGCTGCCGGCGATGACTTCCGCGATTACCTCTTCGCTCTCTTTGCGCAAGATGTCGAGTTCGTTGACGTGCGCCACGAGCGGTATCATTATCTCGACCCTCGGGTCGCCGCCCTCTTTTTTCAGCCGGCAAGCGGCCTCCATAATCGCGCGTACCTGCATCTTGTATATCTCGGGGTGCGTGATACCCAGACGACAGCCGCGCAAGCCCAGCATCGGGTTCATCTCGGCCATCCGCTCGACCGCGTCGAGAAGCTCGTTCTTGGGGGCGAGTTCGGCGTCTGTCGCGCCGCTCATCTCCATCTTGGTGATTTCGACCTTCAGGTCGATTTGTCGCGGCAAAAACTCGTGGAGCGGCGGGTCGAGCAATCTTATGGTCACCGGCAAGCCGTCCATTGCCTTGAAGATGCCGAGAAAGTCATCTCTCTGCACTTTTAATAATTTGGCGAGCGCGTCTTTTTCCTCATCTTCGTTCTTGGCTAAAATCATCCGCTGGACGATGGGCAAACGGTCCCCGAGAAACATGTGCTCGGTGCGGGCCAGGCCGATTCCTTCGGCGCCGAATTGGCGCCCTTTTTCACTATCCTCCGGCGTGTCCGCGTTAGTGCGAACCCCGAGCGTCCTAATCTCGTCCGCCCAACCCAATATGAGCTCGAATTCCTTGGTCGGTTTCGGAGGCACTAATCCCACCGCGCCGACCACCACGCTTCCGGTAGTGCCGTCGATAGATATTATGTCACCCTCTCTTACCTGAACACCGTTGACGGTGAATACTTTGTTCTTGGAGTCTATCTTAATCGCGTCCGCACCGCACACGCATGGTTTGCCCATGCCTCGGGCGACGACCGCCGCGTGGCTGGTCTTGCCGCCGTGGCTGGTGAGAATACCCTGCGCGGCGACCATGCCGTGAAGGTCGTCCGGGGTCGTCTCCCAGCGTGTGAGGATGACTTTCTCGCCGTTTTGGCCCATCTCCTCCGCGGTGTCGGCGTCGAAGACGACCTTGCCGACCGCGGCGCCCGGTGAAGCGTTAAGCCCTTTCGTTAGAACCTCGATTTTGGCTTTCGGGTCGAACTGCGGGTGCAACAGCTGGTCCAGTTGCTCGGGGTCGATTCTTTGGACGGCCTCTCTCTTGGTGATAAGGCCCTCTTCGACCATCTCAGCGGCTATTCTCAAGGCCGCCGCTGCGGTTCTCTTACCGATTCTGGTCTGGAGCATCCAGAGTTTACCCTGCTCGATTGTGAACTCTATATCGCAGATATCCCGATAGTGCTTCTCGAGTATGTCCATATTCTTCAGCAGCTCATCGGCGAGCGCCGGCATTTCCGCCTTAAGGTTGAGGAGCGGCTCGGTGACCCTTATCCCCGCTACGACATCCTCGCCCTGCGCATTGATCAGGTAGTCGCCGTATGGCACGTCCTCGCCGGTCGCGGGGTCACGCGTAAAAGTGACGCCGGTCGCCGAGTCATCACCTTTGTTTCCAAAGACCATCGTCTGGATGTTGACCGCGGTCCCGAGGTCATCCGGTATTTTATATAGCTTGCGGTAATCAACGGCTCTCTTATTGCCCCAGCTCTTAAAGACAGCCTCGACTGACAAGATCAATTGCTCTTTTGGGTCTGTCGGGAATTCGCGGCCCGTATGTTCGCGGACGATATCCTTGAACATTCGGACGAGTGCTTTTAGATCGTTCGCGGTCAGATCGGTATCGAGTTTCGCGCCCTTCTTTTCTTTTAGTTCATTTATCGCATCCTCGAAGAGCCCGCCCTCGATGCGCAGGACCACCTTGCCGAACATCTGGATGAAACGACGGTAAGAGTCATAAGCGAAGCGCTCGTCGCCGGTCTGCTTGGTCAATCCTTTGATAGCCTCATCGTTCAGGCCCAGGTTTAGAACCGTATCCATCATGCCGGGCATAGAAAACGCGGCTCCGGAGCGGACAGAGACCAACAACGGGTCATCCGGGTCTCCAAGCTTCTTACCCATCTTCCGCTCAAGTGCTTCACGGTGCATATCGATCTCTTGCGGAAGCCCATCGGGAAATGCTCCGGTCCGGTAGTATTCGTTACATGCTCCGGTGCTTATTGTGAAGCCCGGCGGAACCGGCAGGCCAATCCGTGTCATCTCGGCGAGGTTCGCGCCCTTCCCACCGAGAATGTACTTCATCTCAGCCGTGCCTTCGTTAAAATCGTAGACATACTTTTTGCTACCTGACATTATATTCCCCCCAAAATAATCATCTTCTATTTTTAAACCGGACAATAGTCCAGTAAAACGCACCATCACGTGCTTATCGGATAGCAGGCCGCATCGGGGCGGAATCACCCGTGCGGGTGGTGGCCGCCTTAGCGCCTATCGGGAGCTGATATATGCGAAATCCGCAAGCCTGCGATAAGCATTGTAGCAAAGATTCAAGAGCCTTATCCGGTTGTCCTTCACGCTCTCGTCTTCGGTCATGACCAGCACATCATCGAAAAACCGGTCGACGGCGGGGCGCAAACCCGCAAGAAGGCCGATTACGGCGGCATAGTCACGGCCGGCTTGCCCGACATCTCTATCTATCTTTACAGCGCTCGCGTAGAGCGCTTTCTCAGCTTCTTCCACCAGAAGGCTCTCATCTACGACCGTACCGAGTTCGGCCCTGCCCAGGTTTTTACACCTTATGAAGGCAACGAGCACATCTTCGAGGTCATCCGATTTATATATGCTTTGGAGTGCCTGGGCGCGCCTCATGATATCGACGATGTCGTCGATGGAACCGCTCGTGACCGCCTCGACTATATCGTGCGAAAACTCGCGGCCTTGCAGATAAGCGCGTACCCTTGCGCGGAAAAACTCGTCGACGATATCGCTCGTCGCCTCGACATCGAAGTCGATACCCTGGTCCGCGTAGAGTTTGAGCGCGAGTTCGACCAGCGAGTCCATCGATATATCCAAGTCGTTCTCGAGAATTATCGACACGATGCCGTGTGCTTGCCTGCGAAGCGCATAGGGGTCTTCGGAGCCGGTCGGGATAAGGCCGGCGGCTAAAATGCCGGCGACCGCGTCGAGCTTGTCTGAAATACTTACTACCTGCCCGCTGACCGTCTCCGGCAGGCTGTCACCCGCCGACCGCGGGAGGTAGTGCTCGAAGATGGCTGTCGCCACCGCCGGCGGCTCGCCGGAAACTTGGGCGTAATCGCGCCCCATCGCCCCCTGGAGCGTCGGAAACTCGCCGACCATCTCGGTTACGAGGTCGGCTTTGCATAGGTACGCCGCGCGCACCGCATAGCCCATCTCGTCCGGGGCCAGGGCCAACGATTTGGCTATAGCCTCGGCGAGGCGCACCACACGCTGCGTCTTCTGATAGACCGTACCGAGCTTGACCTGAAAAACGACGCCGTTTAACTTCTCGACATAACTGTCGAGCGGGTTGGCGCTATCCGACTCGAAGAAATACTTGGCGTCGGAGAGGCGTGCCCGGATGACGCGCTCATGGCCCTTTTGTATTATGTCGGTGAACTTGGGGTCACCGTTGTGTACCACTATGAAGTTAGGGAGCAATTTTCCATCCGCATCCTCAACCGGAAAATACCGTTGGTGCGACTCCATCGCCGTGACTAAAACGTCGCGCGGGAGACTGACGAAATCGCCCGCAAAGCTTCCCACGACAGCGTGGGGAAACTCGACAAGCTCGACGACCTCGTCGAATGTATGCTGGTGAATAACGGATCGCCCGCCGATAGTCCGCACGGCGCTCTCTATCTCCTCGCGGATGAGGAGCGCGCGCTTATCCTGGTCGACTATGACAAAGTTATTGAAGAGCATCTCGAAGTAATCGCAAGGCGCCTCGACTCTTACCGGGTTCTCGGCACGCCGACGATGCCCCATGCTTAGTTTGCCGGCCGCGATACCCGCCACATCGAACTCGATGGCCCGCGCGCCGAAGAGCGCCAGTATCCAGCGAATAGGCCGGACAAATTTCATGTCGCCATCTCCCCAGCGCATCGCTTTAGGAAACGATAGCGACTTGATAAGCTCGGGCAGAATTTCGCGCAATATCTCGACCGCGTCTTGGCCTTCCTCCTCTTTGACGGCGAAGACATACTCCCTGCCCTCGACCGATTTTACGGTCAGCGACTCGACATCGACCCCTTGTGATTTTGCAAAACCCATGGCGGCTTTGGTGGGTTGGCCGTCGTCGGTAAAGGCCGCCTTCTTCGCGGGACCCTTTGCCTCGATAGTGACCGTCTCCTGTTTTTCGTCGAGGCCGACGGCCATGATGGCGAGCCTGCGCGGCGAGCCAAAGGCATTGATGACATCGAAATTTAGCCGGTGCCGTTTGAGTAGCGCCTCGGCCTTCTCTTTGAGCTGGTCTTTTCCGATAACGACAGATGCCGCAGGTATCTCTTCGGTGCCGATTTCCAGAAGGAGGTCGTGCTTACTCACCCGGCGCCACCGCCTCTTTCAAGAGCGGAAAGCCCCGTGCTTCTCTTTGCTCATAATATGCGTGGGCGACCAGACGAGCCAGGTCGCGAACCCTTCCTATAAACCTGGTTCGCTCGGTAACACTGAGCGCGCCGCGCGCGTCGAGCAAGTTGAACGCATGCGAGCACTTCAGCACATACTCGTAAGCCGGAAAGACCAGGTCGTTATCGAGGATATGTTTCGCCTCCGCCTCATAGGTATCGAAGAGCGTAAAGAGCATCGCCACGTTGGCGACGTCAAAGTTGTATTTAGAGCCCTGGACCTCGTTTTCGTGATGGACTTCACCGTAGGAGATGCCGTCGACCCATTCGAGGTCGTAGACGCTTTCTTTTTCTTGGATATACATGGCGAGACGTTCTAGCCCGTAAGTTATCTCCGCGCAGACGGGCTTCACATCGACGCCGCCCACCTGCTGGAAGTAGGTGAATTGCGTGACTTCCATTCCATCGAGCCAGACCTCCCAGCCAAGCCCCCAGGCGCCGAGCGTCGGCGACTCCCAATCATCCTCCACAAAGCGGATATCGTGCTTGGAGAGGTCGAAGCCGAGGCGCTCGAGACTCCTAAGGTATACATCCTGCACATCATCGGGAGAAGGTTTTAAGATGACTTGATATTGGTAATAGTGCTGGAGCCGGTTGGGGTTATCCCCGTAGCGCCCGTCGGTCGGCCTCCGCGAGGGCTGCGCGTAGGCTACGTTCCACGGCTCAGGCCCGAGCGAGCGCAAAAAGGTCGCCGGATGAAAGGTTCCGGCGCCTACTTCGATATCGTAAGGCTGGACTATCAAGCAGCCGTATTCGGCCCAGAACGACTGGAGCGTCAACATTAATTTCTGGAAATTCACTAACCCAACCTCTCCTTGTCTGTTACCTCATATTTGATGGCTCACACGCGGGTTTTGCGCTGTGGTAAGCTGCACGAGCTATTAAATTATCAGGTAACGATTGGTCGACGACTAGAGTCCGATTAATGACTGCAAATGTATCTGTGTTTGAAAAAGTTAAACTCATACGCGTGCCGGACAGAGCATCCCTCACGCGCATAACCTACAAAGACTAGTATTTTCGGGCACATCCCCCACCCGGACACATCCCCCACCTATTGTAACAACAACACTATGCAAGCGCTATACTTTTTACTCCTCGACAAGTGTGCTCCGCCGTCTCATGCCCGCTGCTCACACCTCATCCCCGAAAACTAGTTGTACGTAAAACGACCCAAGCAGTCCCTGCTCTTGAGCTTCGACTCGATATAGTAGTCGACGTAATCCCTAACCATGAGATAGAGGTCGTCTTCTAAGCGCGCGATAACATCGAGGGCGACGACGTCGCTCAGCGGCAACCTCATCAATCTTATAAACGTCTCAATCGTCGCCGAGCCGACTGCGGCACTGTTTCTGTCGGCGATAGAGCACTCCTCGCACATGACGCCGCCCCATTCAAAACTGAAACGCATCTTCACGCCCGTTTTCTTCTCGCAGATCACGCAGCGCTCTAGTTTAGGCATGTACCCCGAGATAGCCATTAGTTTGATATCGAACGCGATGAGGAGCAGCCGGAAATTCTTTCTGGTCTTAGAGATAACATCGAGGCTTCTTAGTAATAGGTTATAGAGCGAGACATCGCGCTCCCCTTCGACCGAGACTTTATTGGCGAGGTCGAGCATGGCCGAACCGTAGGTGATACGATCGAAGTTGTCGCGAATCTCCGATAGTGAGTCGATGATTTCGGCCTGTGTGACAATGTCGAGATTTCGACCTTTATAAAGAACCAAGTCGACATTGGTGAACGGCTCGAGCCGGCTGCCGAACTTGCTCTTGGTCTTGCGCACGCCCTTGGCGACGGCCCTAACCTTGCCGTGGTTTGCTGTAAGAATCGTAACGATGCGGTCGGCCTCGCCTAGTTTATGGGTTCTTAAAACGATGCCGCGCGTTTTATATAAAGACATTCGTCCCCCGATAGCACAGATATTTCAAGTTCATTGGCCGTATCAGTTTAAAATGACGTTAAAAATATTGTAAAGCAAACACAACGATTTTAAAGAGACAAGTGGAGAAACGTCCTTACACCCCTAACGCTCCAAACATAACGCAGCGCAAGATGCCGGGTTGCCGGTTTAACCCGAAACGAGACGGTCCGCACACGCCCGCACATCCTGTATTGTAGCGCATTTACCTCAATAATGTAACTCATTAAAGCATTATCTAATTAAATCATTGCTTCCCTTAGAGTTAAAAGCCCGCTCCCCGAGAGCCTCCTCCATTATCTTAACGCCGCTGCTGGTGCCGATGCGGCCGGCGCCCGCGTTCAAAAGCGCGACGGCTTGGTCTGCCGTCTTGATGCCCGCCGATGCTTTTATGCCCATATCGAAAGGGACGTTCGACCGGATGAGTTCGACGTCTTCGATTGTCGCCCCGCTACCGGCAAAGCCGGTGCTGGTCTTAACGAAGTCTCCCCCGGCCTCCTGAACTATTTTCGAAGCGCGGATTTTTTGCTCGTCGGTGAGGAGCCCGCACTCGATGATGACTTTGATTATGATGTCGCGGCCGGCTCTCACCTCGCCGATACGAGCCGCCTCGACCACCGCCCGCATATCGGTATAGACCTCGTCGTAGAGGCCCGACTTTAAGGCGCCGATATTCATTACCATGTCGATTTCGTCCGCGCCGAGTTCGATAACCTCGCGCGCCTCATGGGCTTTGGCGCCACTCGTCGTAGCCCCTAGCGGAAACCCCGCGACCGTACATACCTTTACAGCTGAATCATGCAAAAGACGGTGCGCGATATTTACGTTGCAGGGATTGACGCAGACCGACGCGAAATTGTATTTGTGCGCCTCGACACACAAGCGCTCGATATCCTTGACTGTGGCATCCGGGTTAAGGTTGGTGTGGTCGATGCTTTTCGCCAGCTCTTCTTGTTTCACAATTGTTCCCCCCAGTCATCTAGACAGCCGCTGAAAAGGTCAATCAATTATACCGCCACCGGCATCCGCAACCAAATGTTCTTGAGCAACATTCCCCAGTTGTAAGCGGCCTAACCGGGTTTGGTTACATATTAGTCTCTAGGCGCCGTTGCGGATAGTCTAAATCAGGAATCTCAGCATCATAGTCGCGAGGCCCAAGAAAGCCAGAAAACCGAAGATATCGGTGAAGGTGGTGACTATAACCCCTGAGCCCAAGGCCGGGTCTTGGCGGAGAAGCCTCAAAACAATCGGGATGCCCGCCCCGGCCAAACCCGCGACGCCCATATTGACCGTCATCGCCAAGAACAAGACTAAGCCCAAGTAAGGATTACCCCTCGCGAGATAAGCGACCAGACCGGCAAGGAGACCGGTGAGCGCGCCGATTGTGATGCCTATGCCGACTTGACGGGCGACAACACGCACGCCTTCTCTAAACTCGAGCTGACCCAAAGCGATTCCTCTTGTCGTGACGGTCAGGGTCTGAGTGCCCATGTTGCCGCCCATGCCCGCGACTATCGGCATGAACGCGGCGA
Source organism: Actinomycetota bacterium (assembly GCA_018333515.1). Lineage (NCBI taxonomy): Bacteria > Bacillati > Actinomycetota > Actinomycetota bacterium. Next base: position 35,907 of record JAGXSZ010000035.1, on the reverse strand, counting down.
GAATCACGACCTTGGAGATTGAACTCTGGAACAAGGAGACAACCCCTGCCGCCAAGAAAGCAGTCCCGAGATTAAATGCCATCCAGGGAAGACGGTTCTTAATCGATTCCAGCGCCGGACTGTCGAGCCTTTCTTCGCGTATGACACCACCGAGGCGATATATGTCTTCGCTGGCCTCTTCTTCGATGACGTCGACGACGTCATCGATGGTGACGACACCGAGAAGACGGTGCTCGCGGTCGACGACCGGCAGGGCCAGAAGGTCGTACCGCGACATGATGCGCGCGACTTCTTCCTGATCGGTATCGACGTCCACGTATATGACGCCGGGGTTCATCAGTTCTTCGACGAGCCGGTCCGGCTGACTGATGATAAGGTCCCGAAGCGAGATGACGCCGACCAATTGGTCGTCGCGGTTGACTATAAAGACGTAGTAAATCGTCTCGGCGCCGGGGGCTTGTGCGCGCAGCAGGTCGATCGACTCCTGGGCCGTCATATCCTTCCTGAGCGCGACGAATTCCGGGGTCATAATACCGCCGGCCGTGTCCTCGCCGTGCTCCATCAAACGGAGCGCCTCTTGCGCGTCCTCCCTGTCCATGGCGGCGAGAATTCGCTCGGCGTCTTTCTTGTCGATAGCGCCGAGCAGGTCGGCGACGTCGTCGGCGTCCATCTCTTCGAGGATGTCGGAGATGAGCGGCGTGCTGAGCAACTCGACGATGTCCATCTGCTCTTGCTCGTCCATCTCCTGGAAGGTATCGGCCGCTCTCGGGATGTCCCACGTCTCGAAGATCATCTTTTGAAACTCATCGGAAAGATCCCCGATGATCTCCGCGGCGTCGGCGGGATGTACCTTCTCGAAGAGGCCTATCGCTTTTTCGAGTTCTTCTTTTTTTAGTAGGCTCTCCGCTGCTGCCTGAAGTATTTTATTGCGCTCCCGCATCCGCCGACCCTATTCCGTATAACCGAATTGTTTTATATAGCGCTCTTCTTTGCGCCAGTCTTTCTTAACGCCAACCCTCAAGTCGAGAAATATGTGACTGCCCAAGAGATGTTCGATATCCACTCTCGCTTTGGAACCTATCTCTTTGAGGACACGCCCGCCCTTGCCGATAAGGATTCCCTTCTGCGATTCCCGCTCGACGAAGATGGTCGCAAAAATATCGACTATCTCGCCGTCTTTGCGCGGTTTCATCTCTTGCACCTCGACCGCTATGCTGTGAGGAACCTCTTCCCTGGTCAAAAGGAGCGCTTTCTCCCGGACAAACTCCGCGACCACTACCCGTTCAGGCTGGTCGGTCGTCATATCCGGCGGATAGTATTGCGGTCCCTCCGGCAACAGCTCGACCATCTTTTCGACGAGGGTCTCGACGTTTTGGCCCTTCGCGGCGGATAGCGGGATTATCTCGTCGAACTTTCCGAGCTGCCCGGCGATTTCCAGCTGAACCTCGATATCGCCCGGCGCCAACTTATCTATCTTACTTAAGACCATTATTTTAGGCGTGTTTAGCAACGCGAGTTCATTTGCGATATAGAGGTCGCCGGAGCCGATTACCTGCGAGGCATCGACCATAAATATCACGGCGTCGACGTCGCTCAATGCGTTGCGAACGCTCTTGTTCATGTGCTCGCCGAGCGAATCCTTCGGCTTGTGCAAGCCGGGCGTATCCACCAAGACTACCTGCGCATTCTCGAGATTTAAAATCGCACGGATAGTATGACGCGTGGTTTGAGGTTTATCGGAGATTATCGCGACCTTCTCCTTTGCCAGATAATTCAATAGCGTCGACTTCCCGGCGTTGGGTCGTCCCACAATCGCCGCAAATCCCGATTTAAAGCTCTCCTTGCGTTTGTCGCTTTCGTCCATGATCACCCTTCCAATCCAAGCTCGAGGAGAATCCGGTCTGTTCCGGGGCCATACTCGTCCGGTAACTCCGCGATGTTTTTAAAACCCGCTCTCTTGTAGAGTTCCAATGCCCGACTGTTCTTGTCTCCAACGGTGAGCCGCACTACTCTAGCGCCGTCGTGCTCGAGCGCCGTGAGCAGCCCACCCAAAAACCTCGACCCTAGGCGCCTTCCTCTAAGTTCTTTTCTCACAAGAAAACCGACGATGAAAACGAGTCCCGGGTCGCGCCAATCCCTTATGATATCCGCAATCCCGCAGATTGCGCCATCCTTTTTTAATACGTATACCGCGCCGTGTTTGATAAAGACCGGAAAGGTCCAATGATTCAAGCCGCCGTCACCAAAGGCTTCCGCCTCCATCATGGTCAGCTCCCGTATCAGATCGGTATCGAATTCCGTCAAGCGCGCCAATTCATAATCCATCGTCGTCACACCCTGTGATGCCGGGACTTATCCTTTTTCTCCAAACAACCGCTCGTTGGTAAAGGCATAGGGTAGCAACTCTTTAATGAGCGCTTTCTTTGTCTCGCCCTTCGTGTTTGCCATGATGACCAGCGATTCGGCGCCGAACTCGGCGAGAAACTGCCTGCAAGTACCGCAAAGCGGGCAAGGCGTCGGGCCGTCGGCGATGACCGCGAGGGCCTCGAACCGTCGGCAGCCCTCGGAGACCGCTTTAGCGATCGCGACGCGCTCGGCGCAGATAGAGAGGCCGTAGACGGCGTTCTCGACATTGGCCCCGGTGAAAATACGCCCGTCATCGCAGATAACGGCCGCGCCTACTCTAAAGCCCGAGTACGGCGCGTAGGCCTCTTGCCGGGCCTCGGACGCCGCTCGTATCAGCTCTACTTCGTCCATGTCGCCAACCTCCAAACCCAAGATACCCGACCGACGTTTTTATCCGACTTCCGGGTTCTCCGTTTCTTCTTCCGGTTCTTCGCGGCTTATTAAAATCTTCGATATCCTGCGACCGATAACCTTCTCGACCTTGAATACGAACCCCTCGAAACGTACCTCTTCTCCCGCGTTCGGGGTGCGCCCGATAAGCGAGTAGACAAACCCGCCGATAGTGTCGATATCGGCGCGCGAGAAAGTCGCGCCCAGCAGTTCGTTCGCCTCGTCGATATGAACGCGGGCATCCATCCGCACCAAGTGATTATCGACAAACTCGATGAGCGTCTCTTCGAGGTCGTACTCGTCGAATATCTCGCCGACAATCTCTTCGAGCAGGTCTTCGATGGTGACAAGGCCCGCGGTGCCGCCGTGCTCATCGACGACGATGGCCATATGCAAACGTTTCTTCTGCAGCTCACGCATGAGGTCGTCGACCTTTTTCAGCTCGGGGACATAGTAGGCCGGGCGCATCTGCCGCTTGATAGGGACGTCTATCTTGCCTTTGTGCATCAGCACAAGGAGGTCTTTGGCGTAGATTATCCCTATTATGTTGTCGACCGTCTCCTCGTAGACCGGTATTCTGGAGTGCCCTTCTTTGATGACCAGCGAGAGGACCTCCTCGATGGGCGCGTCCGCGCCGACGGTCACCATATCCATCCGAGGCACCATTACCTCGCGCACTATCGTGTCTCCAAACTCGAAGATGCTGTGAATCAGCTCTTCCTCTTCGATGGCGCCTTCCTCCTCGCCGGCGCCGACCGTGCCTGTTATCTCCTCCTCGCTTGCTACGGGAAGCTCTTTGATTGGCCGACCGCCGAAGATGCGGATGAAGATATTCGCCACAGACGTGAACATCCGGGCAATAGGGCCGAGCGCTTTCGAGAGCACGTTTAGGGCGATTGCCGCGCGCAACGAGAGATACTCCGTGCGCCGGGCTCCAAAGGTCTTCGGTATTATCTCGCCGAAGACCAGAATCACAAAGAGCATCGAAACGGTCGAGACGACCACGACAAAACCATCCAGATATCTGCTCACCAGCAACGTCGCGATAGAGACCGCGGCGATGTTGGCGCTGTTATCCAATAATATTATTGCGGTCATCAGACGGCTGGGGTGCGACATCAGCGACTCGAGCGCGTCGGCGCCCGGGGCCTCCAGCTCGACAAGATATCTAAGCCGAATCCGGCTCATAGACGATATCGCGCTCTCGACCGCCGTTAAGCCGGCCGACAAACCGACTAGAATTATGATAAGTATCGCGTATAACCAATCCGGCAAGCGACAATCCCTCCCTAGCTGTATTCCTACCTACATTATATCGGACGCTTCGCGCAAAAGTTATAAATTATCGACAAATCAACACGCCTGACCCGGTTCGTTTACCAAGTATAGAATACCTGAAAGATAAGAACGGTCACGAGAATGCCGAGTGTCGCGCCGGAGACTATCTCGAGCATAGTGTGGACGCCCGCATCGAACCTGCTGTGAAAGACGAGCAGCGCCAGGCCCAAACCGAGCGTGGCGACGAGCGGCGATTGGCTTATAAAGGCTATCGCGGTAAAGAGCGCGGCCGCCAGGGCGCTGTGTCCGCTCGGCCACCCGCCCCGCAAAAAACTTCCCCCGCCCACCCATGCTTTGGCCGAAACGACCAATATCGCCACGATTAAGAGCGAAATGACGGTGAGGTGCGCCGGCGATTGGCGAATCCGCTCAAGCAAGCCCAGCGCCAGCGGGTTGACCCGCGAAAAGAATATGAAGTATGCCACCAGGACGGCGTTGATGCTCGCCAGAAGGACGGCGCCGGCTGCTACATCCTTTGCTATCTGCGCCACCGGGTCGAAGGTTGTCGTGACGAGGTCGATGGTCGATTCGATAGCCGTGTTTACGAGTTCGGCGACGACTACCAGCGATACCGCAAAGATCAAAGCGACAAAAGCCCAGGACTCTATCTTTAAGAAGAGGCCGAGTGTGAGCGCCGCGGCCGCGGCCGCAAAATGGATGCGCATATTGCGCTGGGTGCGCAATACATAGATCAGGCCATCGATTGCGTAATTGAAGCTTTTCAGCAACGACTTGCTTTTCATCGGGCGCGTATGAACGTCGAAATCCCGTCACGCGGACGGCTCTCTAAAGAGCTGCTACCGGCGTATTTAACGCTCAAAACCCCCCTTCGCTAGTTCATCGGGGCTTACTCCGTCTGAGAAAGAGGTGAGTATCAGGCGCTCGCGAGCCTCCATGCACTCGGCGTCCTCATCATCGTCGTGGTCGTAACCGAGGAGATGGAGAATGCCGTGGACTAAGAGGAGCGAGAGTTCTTGGTTTAGGGTCTGGTCGAATTCGAGCGCTTGCTTCTCGGCGACGGACGGGCAGATGACGACATCGCCCAGTAGTCGCGGGAGGTTCTCGGCGGTCGGCATGTCGCCGCCCGCTTCGAAGGATAAGACGTCGGTGGGGTAATCCTTGCCGCGATAATTCGCGTTCAAGTCGAGCATGGTCTCTTCACCGACTAGCGCTATGCTCAGTTCCGCGTCCTCTTCGACACGCTCCGCGGCTAGAACATAACCGGCAAGCTCGACCAATGACTCTTCGTCCACCGCTAATTCCCGCTCATTACTTATTCGAATCACCATGCGCCGCGAGGCTCCTAGCTTGCGGTACGGGTACCGTCGGGTACTCGACCCTCGTATGATATAGGCTTGTCAACAACTGGGTGAAGCTTCTGATTATCTTTTCGATATCGTTAAGAGTCAGATTGCTCTCGTTTAGCTGTCCATCGTCGAGCTTGCTCTGGACTATCCTCTTGATGAGCTGCTCGATACGTCCGGGCGTCGGCTTAGCGATAGTGCGCGCAGCGGCCTCGACCGAGTCGGCCAGCATGACGAGCGCCGCCTCTTTCGATTTCGGGCGCTGCCCCGAATACCGGTAATTCTCTTCATTGATGGTCTCTTTGACGACACTCTCTTTTGCTTTGTGATAGAAATACGCCACGATGCTCGTCCCGTGATGCTCGTTTATTATATCGAGTATCTCCGGCGGCAGGTGATATTTCTTCCCCAGGTCGATACCTTCCTTGACGTGGGAGGTGATTATCAGGCAACTGAGGCTCGGATTGGTGTGGTCGTGTGGGTTTTCGCACCCTATCTGGTTCTCGACAAAGAAGAGCGGCCGTTTTATCTTTCCGATATCGTGGTAGTATGCGCCGACTCTTGCCAGGAGCGGGTTCGCGCCGATTTCCTCGGCGGCGTTTTCGGCGAGGTTCCCCGCCATGATGCTGTGGTTATACGTTCCCGGCGCCTTCATCATGAGTTCGCGCAAGAGCGGCTGGTTGGCGTAGGAAAGCTCGACGAGCTTGATGTCGGTCGTGATTCCAAAGACCTTCTCCAAGAACGGCAGAGTCCCGATGGTCAACACCGCCATTGAAATACCGCCGAGCAATCCCCAGCCGAGGTTTTTCATTATCTCGACCAGCCCGGCCCCGCTCAAAAGCGTTGTGGTTATAGCTAGGATGGTCGAGGCGAGCGTAACCCACGCCCCGGCTATAGCCAAATCCGTGCGATGCCGGATATTATAGATGGCATATATCGCGAAAAGCCCGGTCAGGACGCCGTATAGCGTATATTGGTAGTTCTGCCCGCCGATAAGACCGGAATAAAGGCTCAGACTCAAGACCATGATGATGGCCGTCTCGATATTAAAGAGAAGCGCGGTCAGCATCGCCGCCGCGCCGATAGGAATAAGGAAATATGCATAGTAAGGACCGACGAATTTCGCTATTAGAATCGTCGCAATGAAGATAAGCGCGAGCACTCCTATCAGCCGGTTGCTTCGGTGTATCTTTGGCTGGTAGTTAAGTAGATAGAGGCCGAACGCGATAAACGAGACTACCGCGAAGAGCGCCAGGCCGCCGATACGGGCCAGGTCGATACCCCTCTTCAGCAGGCCTAGTTCTTTCAATATCTTGACCTGCAAACTTGAGACTATCTCGCCCTCGCGGATGATGGTCTCTCCTTTTTGTTTGTTAACGAGAACCGAAGAGATACCGGACGCCGCTTCTCTCTTAAGCTTCTCGGTTCCCTGCGCGTCGTAGAAGTAGTTCGGTTTGAAGTAATACGCGCCGATCTCGGCGATGAGCGCGTTCTTGCCGGGGTCCCTGGTCAGGCTCCGCGCCATCTCGGCAAAGTCTATCCTTCTCTCGCCGATGTTTTCGGAGGTTATCTTGTAGCTGTAGACACGATTGATATTGCTTACCACGAGCGCTTCGGTCGAATTAAGCTCTGTGTCGGGCATCCGGAGCACCGCCTTGAGCACGCTCTTGTCAAAGCTTGCGTCGACCTCTTTGACGAGCAAATCCAGCTTAGCGTCGGCGGTCAGCACTTCGTTTGAGCGCACCTGCCTTACAAGACCGAAAAATTTATGAACCGAGTCGATTACCTGCGGCTCGACGCTCCAATCACGATTGTAGACCTTTTCGACATGCGACGACGCCTCGTTTCGCAAGACCGCGGTCCTCTCGAAATCGACGAACTCGATGTCGCGCGTCGCCTTAACCGTTTCGGGGCTTGGCTTACCAACCTGCAGACCGGTCAGCCTATCCGGAATAAAATCGACGACTAGAATCGCCAAAATCACGGTAAATAGGAGCAAAGCTAGAAGCGACCGGCGCAGGCTCTTGCCCTTCCAGTCCACTATTACAGGCATGTCTTTGATTTTATCGAGGCCAAAGTTCGGAGTCATAGCTGTCTCTTCGAACCTCTCTCCTCATCATGGCGCTTGTAGGCTTCGACTATCTTCTGGACGAGCTTGTGGCGAACTACATCGCGCGAGGTCAAATGGACGAACGCGATATCGTCAAGCCCTCTCAATATGTTCTCGATGATGAGCAAGCCGGAGTGCTGCCCGCTGGGCAGGTCTATCTGGGTACTGTCACCGGTGACTACCATGCGGGAGCCGAACCCGAGCCTCGTCAAAAACATCTTCATCTGCTCTTGCGAGGTATTTTGGGCTTCGTCCAATATTATAAAGGAGTCGTTGAGCGTGCGGCCCCTCATGTAAGCGAGCGGCGCTATCTCAATCGTGCCCTGGTCGAGTAAGTGCCGGAAGTGCTCGGCGTCGATCATGTCGTAGAGCGCGTCGAAGAGCGGGCGCAGATACGGGTCGACTTTTTGCTGTAAGTCGCCGGGGAGAAATCCGAGCTTCTCCCCTGCCTCAACGGCCGGGCGGGTCAAAATAATCCTTCCCACCGTCTTGTCCTTGAGCGCGCGCACCGCCATCGCCATCGCCAGATAGGTCTTGCCGGTCCCCGCTGGGCCTATCGCAAAGGTCGCTGTGTGGTTGCGGATCGCGTCGATATACTCCTTTTGCCCCGCGGTCTTCGGTCCGATTACTTTTCTGCGATGCGTTACAATGACGTCGGAATAGATGCTCGAAGGTGTAATGCGGTTGCCGTCGACGGTGATGTCGATGGTGTGCTCCACTTTTTGCGGGGTCAATTGTTGACCATGCGACACGATGTTCAACATTTCCTTAAAGATAGTCGCTACGTCGTCTACTTCCACAGCGTCGCCCTTGATCATTATTTCGTTGCCTCTGACCAGGATGGTGCTTTGAAACTTGCCCTCGATTATTTTTAATAATTGATCATGGTGGCCCAACAAATCGACCATCGATATGTCGCCCGGCACCACGACTTTGATTTCCACGATATCCGCCAATTTCGGCTCTTTCACTCCTTTAGGTGAGAAAATTATACCATATCCCAGGTTCCGCAACGACTTCATCGACCCATTATGACTTCATCGTCCGCGGGGCTGTCTTTCTTAACTATCTCGACGGCACCATTCGTCCGAGCGCCTTGCCGCCTAAGACATGAAAGTGGATGTGGAATACCTCCTGGCCGCCATCGGGCCCGGTGTTTGCGATGAGACGATAGCCGCTCTCGGCCACGCCGGCCAGCGAGGCCACCCGGTTTCCGGCGAGAACTACTTTGCCGAGCAGGTTGACGTCGGCCTCGGTCGCGTCGGAAAGCCGCTCGATATGAACCCTTGGCACGACCAGGATATGGACGGGCGCCTGGGGGCTTATATCCTTAAACGCCACTACATCATCGTCCTCATAGACAACAGTCGCCGGAATCTTGCCCGCGATTATCTTGCAGAACAAGCAATCTTGATCCATATGGACCTCCTCAATCGTTCACGGTCGATAGGTGGTCTGTCTTAGTCGGTCGTCGGTTATCGGTATACTTATTACCTTGGCCCCACGACTCTTCCATAAAGAGTCGCGTCTTCTCGCCGCTCGACGCGCACTCGCGCGAGTTTTCCCATAAGCTCATCGGGCCCGGCGCACATCACACGGATGTAGTTGTCGCTCATCCCGGAGAGATACGCACCTTGCCGGCGCTCTATGGAAACAATCAGTTCTTTCCCTATATAGCGGGAGGCAAACCGCGCCGCCAAATCCTCGCCGAGCGCGATGAGCGCCGCCGAGCGCTTCTCTTTTACATCTTTCGGTATCCGGCCGCCGAGACCTGCCGCCGCCGTCCCTTTCCTGGGAGAAAACTTAAAGACATGGAGCCGGCTGAAACCGATACTGCCGACGATATCCATGGTCCGCTCGAAATCGGCGTCGGTCTCGCCGGGAAACCCGACGATAACGTCGGTCGTGAGCGCGATGTCGTCGATGGACGACGTCAGGTAATAGGCGCGCTCCGCGAACTCTTCCGCGCTATATTGCCGGTTCATCGCGGCGAGCACGGCGTCGCTGCCGTGCTGGAGCGGGATATGGAGGTGCTTGCAGAGCTTCGGGGAGGTCGCGATTGGCTCGACCAACTCGGGTGTCACCTCACGAAGCTCTATCGAGCTTAGGCGAATCCTACCCAATCCGTCGATTTCAACGAGCGCGGCGAGCAACTGCGCGAGGCCGGTGTCGCGGCCCGCCCCATAGAGCCCCAGGTGAATGCCGGTCAAAACTATCTCGGGGGCCCCCTCGCGCGCCAGCCGCGCGACCTCGTCGATTATCTCGGCTTCGGGCCTGCTCCAGAGTTCGCCGCGCACGTGCGGCACGACGCAATAACTGCAATATTGGTCGCAGCCGTCTTGTATCTTGACCAGGGCGCGCGTGTGCGGCACAGGGCTTGGCGCGGACTCGCCGGTGGCGCGCGTACTCGGCTCGACGACGCCGAGTTCTCGCGCAACCAGTAGCGGCAGGCGGTCTTTGTCATCGTTTCCAAGGACAAGGCTTACGCCCTCGATCGCCTCTATCACGGCGCGGTCGGAATCGGCGTAGCAGCCGGTCACGACGACGCGCGCGCCGGGATTATTGCGCGCGGCACGCCTTATTAATTGGCGAGACTTGTGCCCGGCGACCGCCGTGACGGTACAGCTGTTGATGATATAGACATCCGCGCGGCTCGAAAAAGCGACCATCTCCCAACCGAAAGCACCGAGTTCGGCGGCAATCCGCTCGCTTTCATACTGGTTTACCTTGCATCCCAGCGTGTGGATTGCAAACGCGATTTTGTTTTGAGCGTTCATGGTTTTCGCCTATCCCGGCGGGTGCGGGCGTACTCATACAGGGTCAACGCGACCGCGATGGGCCCCGCGGTCTCGGTACGCAAAGTATATTCGCCCATCGACGCGACGCCGGCGCCGAGCGCTTTCAGGTCGACTATCTCGCGCTCGGATAGGCCCCCCTCCGGGCCGACGACGAGCGCGATGCGCGCGGCTTCCGGTTTCAGCACCTCGGACAAGAGCCTGTCGCGCTCCCCTTCCCAGAAGACCACGACCTGGTCGAAACCGGCCAGCTCCCGCAGGGCGCTCTCCCAGTCGAGCGGTGCGCCGACCTTTGGCACTAATAGGCGATGGGACTGTTTGGCGGCCTCTTCGGCTATCTTTTGCCGGCGGATACTCTTTTTCTCGGCCTTGCCGGACTCGAATTCAACGACTACGCGCTCGGTGAGTACGGGGGTCACGCCCGCCACGCCTAGCTCGGTCGCCTGCCTCACGACGACATCGATTTTTCCCGCTTTCGGCAGCCCTTGAAAGAGATATACTTGCGGCGCAGTCATTACCGGCTCATGCCGGGCGAGAACTCTGCCGGTGACCGCGTCGCGCGAGACATGCTCTACCTCGACCTCGCAGAGCGAGGGCGTGCTATCGACGACCTCTATCACAGCGCCCGCGCCGAGGCGCAAAACATCCTTGATGTGTTTTACGTCGGGCCCGGTAATAGTGACGCTCTCGCCCGCTTTTTCAGTAATAAAGAAACGCGCCTTAGACACGCCGGCTCACCACGCTCACCCAGTCGCCTTCCTCGAAGGTCTTTTCGACCCGGTAGCCGTTGTCATCGAGCGCGGCTACCACATCGGCCAACTGCGAGCGTGTAATACCCGAGGATATCACCGTTTTGAGGCCGACCAGCCTTTGCGCGAACTCCGGCGACAACCGTATAATAAGCGGCGCGGTGAGGTTAGCGACCAGGATATCGACTTCCGTCGGCTCGATATCGGAGAAGTCGGAGATGATAAAACGTATGCGCGAGCCTACGCCGTTTTTGCGCGCGTTGTCCCCGGCCACCTCGATAGCTTCGGCGTCGTCGTCGATGGCTATGACGCGGGACGCGCCGAGCGCGGCGGCGGCAATCGCGAGAATACCGGAGCCGGTTCCTAGGTCGAAGACGACCTCGCCGCCTGCTATGGTCTCCTGGATAAAGCGGAGGCACCCGGCGGTCGTCGGATGGGCGCCGGTTCCGAACGCGAGACCCGGGTCGAGTTCGACCGCCACCTCACCCGGATTGAGGTCGACCTCCTCCCACGAGGGCTTGATGGCGAGTTTGCCGATTCGGATGACGTGAAAGAATTTCCGGTAATTATCGACCCAATCCTCATCGTTGATGAAGGAGAAGTCGATAGTCGCCGGCCTTACGTTTAAACCCGCTGCGCGCGCGTTATCCAGCGCGTGCCCGAGCACGGCCCGTGCGCTCTCCGGTGATATGGAGCCCGCGAGAAAGACGGTCGCGGTTACGTCTTCTTCCTCGTCGCCGATTACAAAACCGGAGGGGCTTAGGGCGAGCAGGATCTCATTGAGGGCCTCTACGGCCTCCGGGGTCGTCTTTATGTCGACTTTGAGCCAATCCATCCGCGCGCGCCTACTTTGCGCCGAACGCGTCTTTTATGCGCCCGAGAATGCCGCCCGACGACTCCTGGACATCGTGGCCGAGTTCGCGGGCAAGCTCGTGGAGAAGCTCTTTCTGGCGGTCGGTGAGCTTGTGCGGCGTCTCGATGACGGCCTGGATTATTATATCGCCGCGAACATGATTCCTTAGGGACGGCACACCCTTGCCCTTGAGCTTAAAGGTGCTCCCCGTCTGGGTGCCCGCCGGTATTTTGAGTGTTTCAAAACCTTCCAGGGTCGGGATTTGAACATCGGTTCCGAGAGCGGCCTGCGGGAAGGTAATCGGGTAATGGCAGAAGAGGTTGTTACCCTGGCGCTCGAATATCGAGTGCGGCCTAACGTTTATCATTACATAGAGGTCGCCGGCGCGGCCGCCGCGCACGCCCGCCTCGCCTTTGCCCGAGAGTTTCATCGTCATACCGTTGTCGATGCCCGCCGGAACCTCGACCTTTAACTTCTCATGGACCGGTTTTCTACCCTGGCCGTTACAATCGCCGCAGGGGTTGGTGATTATCTTGCCGGCGCCTTTACACTTAGCGCACGGGGCCGAGCGGACAAACGTGCCGAAAACGGTCCTCTGTTCGCTGCGGATTTCGCCTAAACCGTTGCAGCTCGCGCACGTCTCGGGAGAGGTCCCCGCCTTGACGCCGCTGCCGCCGCAAGTATCGCACGATACGAGCCGCGCTATTTCGACCTCTTTGTCGGCGCCGAATACCGCTTCCTCGAAATCGACGGTCATCTCGAGACTTAAATCAGACCCGCGCTGGGCGCCGGTCTTGGCCCCGCCCGTATTGCGCTGCCAATCCCCGAAGAACATCCCAAAAACATCGCCGAAAGCCGATTCGAAATCGCCGAAACCGCTAAAATCACCGGCGTTGCCGAACGCCGGGCCGCCTTTGGCGGAGCCGTACATATCGTAATTACGACGCTTATCGGGGTCGCTCAAAACCTCGTAGGCTTCATTGACCTCTTTAAACATCGCCTCGGTATTGGGCTCGTCCTTGTTTACGTCGGGATGATACTTCCTGGCCAGCCTGCGATAGGCTTTCTTTATCTCGTCCTGCGTCGCGTTGCGCGACACACCTAACATCTCGTAAAAATCTTTTTGGGACATACCTACCTCATCACTCGTCATAATCTAATAATTTAACGTCGTTATCTATATCGAAGCTATTCGCAACTTCTTATTATAGCGCAAAATGCGCGTTCTATCTCGAACTTTTGCCCTTTCGGGCGGATATTTCAGCCGGGAGGGATTTCGCCGCGCGCCCCTTACGACCTCAGCTCGACGAGAGCCTTGCTGAGTTTATCGGATATCAACTCGACGACCGATATGGCCCGCGAGTAATTCATCCGGGTCGGGCCGATGATGCCGAGCGTGCCCTGGGTCTCGTTGTCGAGCTGGTAGCCGCTCGTGATAATACTGCAGCCCCGCATATCGTCGTCGGTATTCTCGGAGCCGATTCTAACGAGCACCTTGCGCGTCCTGACCGAGTCTTCCAGCCACTGCATCAAACGATACCCCTGCTCGATGGCGTTGAGCAGCGAGTGGACCTTCGACAGTTCTTCAAACTCGGGTTGCCCGTAGATGCCGGCCGTCCCGCTCAAAAAGACGCGTTCGCGCTCATCGCTCTCGATGATATCGAGTATCGCGTTTATCACGGTCGACGCGGTACGGAACGCGTCCCGGTCGGGCAGGGTCAAAGTATCCTTCAGCGCGGAGATGCCGGTACTGTCTAGTCCCTGGAGCTTCTCATTTAAGAAACGCTCTATCTCGCCCATCTCCCCGGCAAAAGGCTCCATGCTCACCGTTCGTTTCAAAACCTGGCCCTTGTCGGTTATGAGAACCAGCAGCACATGCCGCGGCGAAAGCGAGACGAGATCGATGTGCTTGAGCGTGCTCTTCTTAAACGACGGGGCGAGCGTGACCGCTATATAGCTGGTCACGTTGGATAGTATATGGGTCGTCTCTTTCATAAGCTCTTCCATCTCCATATTGATGGACGAGAAGAGCTTAACGATAGAGTTTTCCTCTTGGTGGGTCAGACCCGGCTTATCGGTTATGCCGTCGACATAGTACCGGTAGCCCATGTCGGTCGGGATGCGCCCGGCGGACGTATGCGGCTGGTGGAGGTACCCGAGAGCCTCGAGCGTAGCCAGCTCGTTTCGGACCGTGGCGGAGCTGACCCCGAGCTGGTACTTCTCCACAAGCTTTTGCGAGCTTACGGGCTCGGCCGTGAGAATGTACTCCTGTACGGCGACGTAGAGGATGGCTTTCTTTCTTGCATCGAGCATTTCAATCACTCCTAGCACTCTAAGACACAGAGTGCTAGAAAGAACGTACCACCTGACGAGGAGGGATGTCAAGGTGAAGAGGCGGCATCAATTTTGCACGTCAAGTAGAAGCAAGGCTGATTAGCTGGTAAGCCAAACTGAATATATGATATCATGATGCATAATGTGCTGTCATGAGAAAGGATATGCGATGGTTAGAACACAAGTTCAATTAACGAAAGAACAAATAGAGGCTCTAAAAAAGCTTGCGGGCAAGAAACATGTCTCCGTTGCCGAGCTGGTTCGCCGGGGTGTCGACATCGTAATTCGATCAGAAGCAGAGGTCTCGGGCGAAGAATTGAGACAACGAGCAATTTCCGCAGCCGGAAAGTTCAGATCGGGCAAACCCGACTTATCGACCGAGCATGATGAATACCTTGCCGAGGCGCTTGACTCATGAGCACCTTTATCGATACCTCGGCATTTCTAGCTATCCTCGGCGCCGACGATTTAAACCACGAAAAGTCCAAAGAAGCTTGGAAATATCTTGTTGGTCGAAAAGAAGCCCTTGTATGCAGCAATTACGTTTTAATTGAAACCTTTGCTTTAGTTCAACATCGTCTGGGAATTGAAGCGGTAATAACTTTCCAAAATGACGTGTTCCCCATCCTTACCATAGAGTGGGTGGATGAATTAAGCCATTTATCCGGGGTAGCGGCTGTTTTAGCTACAAGGCGAAAAAGGCTAAGTCTTGTCGATTGCGTAAGCTTTTCTGTTATGCGCAAGCTCGGAATCAATGTAGCGTTTACCTTTGACCGCCACTTTAAAGAGCAGGGGTTTAGGTGTATTCCCTAAGTTGCGCCCTCATCAGCTGTAAAGGCGCTTGGGAACCAGGATATCCATGTCGCCCGGGTTTAGTATTCCACTCTCACCAACGTGAGACCTTTCGCGGGGGCGGTTTGCCCCGCCCTGGCGCGCTCTTTGGCTTCGAGTATCGCGGGAATATCTTGCGGCGAGATATTGCCGAGGCCGGCGTCGATGGCGGTGCCGGCGATGATTCGCACCATGTTGTGCAAGAACGCGTGGGCGCGCACGCGCAGCATGACCAGCCCATCGAGCGGCTCCCCCGCCCAGACGATATTGTCGGAGCGCGCGCACGAGATATCGAGGATGGTGCGGACGGGATTGTCGAGCTTGGACGCGCTCAAGGTATTGCAGAAGCTCGTAAAATCATGGCGACCTTTGAGCTGCGCGACCGCTTCGTCCATAGCGGCGACATCGAGTTGGCGCGGCTCATAGCAGACGAACCGGTCGAAGAAGACTGAGCGGTAGGGCCGGTTGAGAACATAGTAGTGGTACTCGCGCCATTTGGGGTCGCGGCGCGCGTCGAAATCAGCGGAGACTTCAGCCGCGTCCTTGATGACGATGTCGTCCGGGAGAATGGCGTTGAGCGAATATGGGATGCGGCGGATGGACATATCGGATTCGGTGGTGAAGTTGACCACCTGGCCGAAGGCGTGGACACCGGTATCGGTGCGCCCGGCGGTGTTCGTCTCGACCGCCCCACCGAGAAGGGTCTGAATCGCGCGCTCGAGTTCGCCCTGGATCGTTCGTACTTCTTGCTTGGCTTGTTTCTGCCAGCCGCTAAAGCCGCCCCCGTCGTATTCGAGTGTGAGCCTGATGTTTCGCAATTGTGACCCCTGATATCGGTTTGACTATGACGTGATTCGCTTGGATTCGCTTGGTCATAATAATATCATGCCTGCCGGGGCCACTACTATCGGGGAGGAGACCGACTCAGAATAGCAAGTCTCAACTACACCAGCGGAAGCCGTCCGAACCAGGCCAGGCCCACAAAAACGGCTGTCACAGATATCAGGGTCAGCACATCTCGCCCCTTCATCTCAAGCCGGCGCATCCTCGTGCGACCTTCACCGCCGCGATAGGCGCGCGCCTCCATGGCTTCGGCGAGTTCGTCGGCGCGGCGAAAGACGCTTAAGAAGAGCGGGACCAAGACCGGGATGAAACTTCTCGCCCTGGTGACCGGGTTGGATGATTCGAAGCGCGCGCCTCGGGATGCCTGGGCTTTGACGATTTTATCGGTCTCGGCGGCGAGCGTCGGAATGAAGCGAAGCGCAATCGTCATCATCATCGCTATCTCATGCGCGGGGACGCGAACTTTTTTCAGCGGCGCGAGCAGCGACTCGATGGCGTCGGTCAGCTCGATAGGGGTCGAGGTCAGGGTGAGAAACGCGGCGCCCACGACCAGGATTACCAGCCTGATGCCGACGAGCGCACCCGAGCGCGCGCCGGGCAAGCTGATATGGAGCGGGCCCAACTCTATCCAGGGTTTAGCCCCGGTGAACAGATGTATGATGAAGGTGAACGCGAGCAGATATAGAAGCGGGCGCACCCCTTTGACGGCGAGCCGAATCGGCACCTTGCTCACCAAGGCCACCCCCACGATGAGAGCGGCGGCGGCGGCGAGACCCGAAAAATTGACAACCGCAAATACCGCTATCGTAAATACGAGCACCAAC
Organism: Actinomycetota bacterium; assembly: GCA_018333515.1. Classification (NCBI taxonomy): domain Bacteria; kingdom Bacillati; phylum Actinomycetota; species Actinomycetota bacterium. The sequence goes on along the minus strand of JAGXSZ010000035.1, from coordinate 19,130 downwards.
AATATCTTAACCCTGGGGTCGAGCGCGTGGACCGGCGAGTCGACCGGGTAGTATTCACCGATGGTCAGGCCGAACCTCAATTCGCACACCTCTCTTTGACGGCGGCGGCGACGCTTGCGACGACCGAGCGCATCGAGACACTGTCGGCTTCGATATCGAAGCCTTTTTCGCGCAACCTAAGGACGAGTTCCGCGGCTTTGGGGATATCTAAACCGATCTCTCTCAAGAAGCTCGCACGGGCAAAGATTCTCTCCGGTTTATCGTCGAGGACTATCTTGCCTTCGTTCAAGACGATGATGCGGCGGGCGGATTCGGCCACCTCATCCATGCTGTGCGTTACCATGAGAATCGCGACGCCTTCGTTGTTGAGACGGTCGAGGCAATCGAAGACGGCCTCCTTGCCGCAGGCGTCGAGGCCGCTGGTCGGCTCGTCGAGGACGAGAAAACGCGGGCGCATCGCGAGCACTCCCGCGATAGCGACGAGGCGCTGCTCGCCTCCGCTCAAGCTAAACGGCGACCTTTGCGCATAATGCGCGTAATCGAGCCCGACTTGGATTAGCGCATTCTCGACACGCGACGCGACCTCGGGGCCGGCCAAACCCTGCCGGCGCGGGCCGAAGCCGATATCATCGGCGACCGTATGCTCGAAGAGCTGGCTCTCGGGAAACTGAAAGATAAGCCCGATTTCGCGGCGCAGCTCCAGGGGACTCACATCGCTACCGACGCGTCTGCCCCGAAACGACAGAGAGCCGGATGTGGGGGTCAGCAGGCCGTTGAGGTGCTGGATGAGCGTCGATTTTCCCGAGCCGGTCGGCCCCACCAGAGCGACAAAATCACCCTCGGCAATCGTCAGGCTGATATCGGTGAGCGCGGTATGGGCCAGCGGTGTCCCGGGCAGGTATTCAAAGGTGACCTTTGCCATCTCTATCAACACAACGCGGCCACCAAATCGTCTACAGTGAGGATACTGTCGGGGATGTCGATTCCGGCCTGCTCCAGCCCGCGCGCGAGCAGGCGCGCTTTCGGCACACCGACGCCGAGGGAGGCTAAGGCATCGACGTCGGCGAAGACCGCTTGCGGCGCTCCGTCCATCGCTATAGTGCCCCCGGATAAAACGACGACCCTGCCGGCGAGCGCCGCTTCCTCGGGGATATGTGTTATGAAGATGACGGTTATCCCGTAGTCGCTATTGAGCCGCCGCGTGGTCCCCACTATCTCTTCGCGTCCCCTGGGGTCGAGCATCGAAGTCGCCTCGTCGAAGACGAGATACTTAGGTCTCATCGCCAGCGCTCCGGCGATGGCGACGCGCTGCTTCTCTCCCCCGGAAAGGAGATGCGGGTCGAAGTGGGCGAAGTCGCGCATGCCGACGGCCGCGAGCGCCTCATCGACGCGCGCCCTTATCTCAGCCGGTTCGCACCCCAGGTTCTCCGGCCCGAAAGCGACGTCTTCCTCGACCCGCGACGCGATAATCTGGTTGTCCGGGTTCTGGAAGACCATGCCGACCCGCCGGCGGATACGCCAGACGGCGCTCCTGTCGACGGTCGAGATGCCGTCGACGAGCACCTCGCCGCGCGACGGCGCAAGGAGCCCGTTTATCAGGCGCGCCAAGGTCGATTTGCCCGAGCCGTTATGGCCGAGAATCGCGACGAACTCGCCGTCTTCGATGGTTAGGCTGATATCTTTTAGCGCGTTTATTTTGTTTTCATCATCGCCGTAGTCGAACGAGACGTTTTTGAACTCGACCATTACCTAACCTCGGGAATCGCTCCCAAAACAACAAAGGCAAAAGCATTATCGCTCTTGCCTTTACCTTAGCATATTTAGAATTAACCTATACGTCCAAAATCATATATCCGCGCCCTGTTAGACCAATTCGATAAGGGCCATGGGAGCGGCGTCGCCCTGGCGCGGGCCGAGTTTTAGAATCCGCGTATAGCCGCCGTTTCGCTCGGCGAAGCGCGGGCCGACCTCCGCGAAGAGTTTGTGGACCGTGTCTTTGTCGCCGAGCTTCGCCAGTGCCTGCCTTCTTGCATGCAAGTCACCGCGCTTGCCCAGCGTGATCATCTTCTCAACCGCCGGCCGTACCTCTTTCGCCTTCGCTTCGGTCGTCTGAATCCGCTCGTGGATTATGATTTGTCGCACCAAACCGGATAATATCGCCTCTCTGTGGCGAGCACTGGTTCCGATTTTTCTTCCCTTTTTCGCGTGTCTCATTCCTATCTCCTACTAGCTAGACTTTAGCGCAAGACCCAGGTCTTTCAGCTTTTCTTTGACTTCTTCGATCGATTTCGCGCCAAAATTTCTTATCTTAACGAGATCGGCTTCATTCAGCTCGACGAGTCCCTGCACCGTGTTGACGCCCTCCCGCTTTAAGCAATTGTATGAACGCACCGACAGCTCGAGGTCCTCGATGGGCGAGTCGAGCGTCCTGTCTCGCTCGTTGACATCGGTCACAAAAATCGGCGCGGACGAGAACTCGATGGCCTGCTCCATGAAAAGGTTCATGTGGTCGTTGACGATTCTAGCGGCGACACTGACTGCCTCAAAAGGCGATATGCTGCCGTTCGTCTCGACTTCGAGGATGAGTTTGTCGAAATCGGTCCGCTGCCCGACGCGCGTGTTCTCGACAGAGTAGGTCACCTTTTTGGTCGGGCTGAATATCGAGTCTACCGGCAATACGCCAATCGCGTCCGACGCCCTCTTGTTCCGCTCGGCCGATACGTAACCGCGCCCGTGCTCGACAACCATCTCTACCTCTAATTTGCCGTCATCGTTAAGAGTGGCGATATACAGGTCGGGATTTATGACCTCGACATCAGCCGGATATTCTATGTCCGCGGCGGTTACTTCCTTCGGACCTTTCGCATTAATCCGCAGGGTCGCCGGCCCATCGCCGTGGAGCCTTAACACCGTCTCTTTGAGATTGAGGATGATATCGGAGACATCTTCCCTTACCCCTTTGATAGTGCCGAACTCATGTGCCACACCCTCGATTTTCACCGATGTTATCGCGGCACCCGGTAGAGATGACAATAAAACTCTTCTTAGCGAATTGCCTAAGGTATAACCGAAGCCTCTTTCCAGCGGCTCGACACTAAAGCGAGCGGCATTTTCTCGCGCCTCTTCCGCGGAGATACTCGGCTTACGGATATCTAACATTAATATATTCCTCCTTAGCAACCGTCACTTTATTATTAGCATTCTGCTTTTCGCTGCCGGCAATCCACTCGTAGCAATGAGCTGCCGCGCTCTTCGATTTGCTTAACCAGCGTCCCGTCAAAAGTCTCTTACCCCAAGACCATGCGATCCTACCTATAGCCGTAGACCGGCATCCCGTAGGTTTAAGATTACTTCGAGTAAAGCTCGACGATCATCTTCTCTTGAACCGGAATATCGATATCTTGGCGTGTCGCCAACCCGGTTACTTTTGCGGTCAGGTTCTTATAATCCACGTCGAGCCACGGCGGTACCGCCGCCTTGTTGACCGACTCCGCCGCGTCTTTCATGCGCGCGATATTCCCGGCCACGGCTATCACGTCGCCCGGTTTTACGCGGAACGAAGGGATATCTACTTTGCGGCCGTTGACTGTGATGTGACCATGGCGCACGTCCTGACGTGATACCGCGCGCGAAAACGCAAATCCCATGCGATAGACAACGTTGTCGAGACGGCTCTCAAGGATTTGGAGCAAGTTCTCGCCGGTGATGCCCTTGGTCTTAGCGGCGAGTTCATAGTAGTTGCGGAATTGCTTCTCCAAAACGCCATATATCCGCTTTGTCTTTTGCTTCTCGCGCAACTGCAGATAGTACTCTGAATCTTTACGCCTGCCGCGACCGTGCTCGCCCGGCGGATATGGGCGTCTCTCGATCGCGCACTTGTCGGTCAAACACTTATCGCCCTTTAAGAAGAGCTTTTGCATCTCTCTTCTGCATAATTTACAGACAGGACCGGTATATCTTGCCATAGCCTACACTCTTCTCCTTTTTCTAGGGCGGCAGCCGTTATGCGGCACCGGCGTCACGTCGGTGATTCCGGCGACTTCCAAGCCGTTCGCCTGTAAGGTCCTGATTGCGGTCTCACGACCGGCGCCCGGACCCTTCACATAAACATCCACCCTCTTCATTCCGTGCTCTTGCGCTTTTTTAGCGACAGCTTCCGCCGCCACCTGAGCGGCAAACGGCGTACTCTTACGAGACCCCTTGAAACCCGAGGCGCCCGCGCTCTGCCAAGCTATAGTATTGCCCTGTTGGTCGGTGATTGTGACAATCGTGTTGTTAAACGTGCTCTGTATATGGGCAGCGCCATGTACGATGTTCTTGCGCTCTCTGCGCTTTACTCTTGTGACCGTCTTTTTCTTAGCCAAGAAGCTCTAACCTCCTTACGTGTGAATCACAAATTCGATTTTGGAACGAATACCATCGATATCCGAATCCCTCACTTTTATTACACTATCTATTTCTTACGCTTTGCGCCGACGGCTCTGCGCGGACCTTTTCGAGTGCGCGCATTGGTATGTGTCCGTTGCCCGCGAACGGGTAGACCCCGGCGGTGTCTCAAGCCGCGATAACATCCTATCTCCATAAGACGTTTGATGTTCTGAGACACTTCGCGACGCAGGTCACCCTCGACCTTGAGGTTCTTGTCGATGTACTCACGAAGCCTGATAACCTCTTCTTCGGTCAGATTGCGCACCCTCGTATCGACGCTAATGGCTGAACCCGCCAAAATCTCACGAGCTTTCGAAAGACCGATACCATAAATATATGTTAAGCCTATCTCGACTCTCTTCTCTCTTGGCAGATCAACGCCTGCTATACGTGCCAAATCCTTAAACCTCCTCCAAACAGCTCAAACTCTAAAATATCGAAATGCGTCCGGCGCCGCCATGAAAACGGCGCCCTCTTGCCCGGCAGCTAATTACCCCTGGCGCTGCTTGTGGCGCGGGTTCTCACAAATCACCAAAACCCTGCCGTGCCTCTTTATTATCTTGCACTTCTCACATATGCGTTTTACAGATGGTCTTACTTTCATTTCTTCCTCCAAACGACACGAGTTCTACCGACTACTTGAACCTATAGACTATACGCCCCCTGGTCAAATCGTAGGGCGACAGCTCGACTACCACCCGGTCCCCCGGCAGAATACGGATATAATGCATTCGCATCTTACCTGAGATATGCGCGAGCACTTTATGGCCGTTATCGAGTTCGACCCGAAACATCGCATTTGGTAAAGGCTCGATTACCTTGCCTTCGACTTCTATCGCGTCTTCTTTTCTTGGCACCGCTTACTTACCCCCACTGGGCCTATTGCTACAACTCACAGGACCGCCCGGTTAGTTTACCCTCCGGGCTCCCGCCCTCACATCGCTAGCTTGGGGCAGCGAGTCATTAGCCGCCGCCGCTATAGCTATATATCCTCACGAAGATAAGACGAAAGATATCGTTTATCTTTGGTGTCTAACCACAAAAATACATTATATCAAAAGATAATTACTCCGTCTACAGTACCGTCAATAAGACCGGTTCTTCTCGCGTAATCGCCACCGTATGCTCAAAGTGCGCCGAGAGCGTGCGGTCGGCGGTGACGACCGTCCATTCGTCCCGCAATATCTCGACCTTGTAACCGCCGATATTGACCATCGGCTCGATTGCAAAGACCATTCCCGCCTGCAATCTCGGACCCTTGCCCGGTGAGCCGAAGTTCGGAATTTGCGGCTCTTCGTGCATCTCGCGCCCAATCCCGTGCCCGACGAATTCCCGGACGACCGAATACCCTGCCGCCTCGACCCTCGTCTGAATGGCATGCGAGACATCATAGAGATAGTTGCCCTCGACGCACTTCGCGATTGCGTCTTCGAGCGAGCGCTTCGTGACGTCTATCAGTCTCCGCGCCTCGACCGATATCTCGCCGACCGGAAATGTCGCGGCGGCATCGGCATAATAACCATCGACTTCCGTGCCCACGTCGATGCTGATTATATCCCCTTCCTGTAACCTTCTCTTGCCGGGGATCCCATGGACTACGACTTCATTGAGCGAGGCGCAGATAGAGGCGGGAAATCCCTTGTAACCCTTGAAAGCGGGTCTCGCGCCGCTTTCGCGGATGAACTCTTCCGCCGCCGCGTCGAGTTGTTCCGTCAGCACTCCGGGTTCTATCTTTTTTTCAATGAACTCCAGGGTCTTCGCGACTATACGGCCGGCACGCCGCATCGTAGCGATTTCATCCGCACTTTTCTTTATGATCATACCTTCGCCTTAAGGGCGGTGTTTATCTGGTCGAATACCTCGTTCACCGACTTTGCTCCGTCGATGTCGATGATGATACCTTGTTTTGAATAATACTCGATAAGCGGTGAGGTCTGGTTGTGATACACATCGAGGCGATTCTTGACCGTCTCGTCGTTATCGTCCGCGCGCTGATAGAGTTCGCCGCCGCACTCGCATACGCCCTCGGTCGCCGGGGGTTTGAACATCATATGGTATGGACGCTGGCAAGCCTTGCATATACGCCTGCCGGTCAACCTGCCGAGTAGCTCCTCGTCCCCAACGACTATATTTACAACCGCGTCGATGTTTTTACCCATCGTTTTAAGCGCTTTGTCGAGTTCGTCGGCTTGTCCGACCGTCCGCGGGAATCCGTCGAGTAAGAAGCCTTTCTCGCAATCGGGCTCCACGATACGATCCCGGACTATTCCAACGACGACCTCATCGGGTACTAGCGCGCCTTTAGTCATATATTCCTGCGCCTTAAGACCCATCTCGGTGCCGTTTTTTACAGCGGCCCTGAGCATGTCGCCGGTCGAGATATGGACCAAACCATACTCCTTGACGATTCCCTCGGCCTGCGTTCCTTTTCCCGCTCCGGGAGGTCCCAATAATATTACGTTCACATTTGCTCCTTTCTCTTTATAGCTAGCCGCTATCCTTTAGCCGCTCTCCGCCGGCGGCGGCTATTTCTTCAAGAAGCCGTCATAGTGCCGCATTAAAAGCTGCGACTCTATCTGGCGCATCGTCTCCAACGCGACACCGACCATAATCAAAAGCGAGGTGCCGCCGAAATTCTGGCCGGTGAAGAACGGTATGTTAAATAACCCGCCGATGATTGTCGGCACGACCGCGACCATCGCCAGGAAAAACGCTCCGGGAAGCGTGATTCTGGTCAACACGCGGTCGAGGTATGTGGCGGTCGGCTTTCCGGGGCGAACGCCCGGTATGAAGCCGCCGTACTTCTTCATATTGTCCGAGATGTCTATCGGATTGAAAATGATAGCCGTATAGAAATAGGTGAAGAATATTACCAACACCGCGTAGGCGGTCAGATAAACCCCGCCGTTCGGGTCGAGCAGCCGGTCCACCGTGCGCGCAAAGCCGCCTGGGAAGAACTGTGTAAATGTCGCCGGGAACAACAATACCGACGAGGCGAAGATGATAGGAATAACACCGGCGGAATTGACCTTGAGCGGTATATAAGTGCTCGACCCGCCGTATACCTTTCTCCCCACGACTCGCTTGGCATATTGAACCGGTATTCTCCGCTGGGCGCGCTCGACAAATATGATTCCGACGACGATGCCGAGCAAGATGACGACTAGCCCGATTACCATTAAGGCGCCTCCGGTCTGGCTCGTCGCGACTATGCCTTCCGGCAGTCGGGCGATGATGCTGGCGAAGATCAATATAGACATGCCGTTTCCGATGCCGCGCTGGGTGATAAGCTCGCCGAGCCACATGACGAGAGCGGTTCCCGCAACCAACGTTATGACTATCAGCGCTTTATCGCCGAAGCTAAACGGCGGCGCGCCGAAATCCCTCAGCGCCCGCTCGAAGAAGACCGTTAAGCCTATGGAGTTGACCGTTGCCAGAACGAGCGTAAGATAACGCGTATACTGGGTTATCTTACGCTGCCCTACCTCGCCCTCTTTCGCCCATTGGCCAAGCGTCGGAATGACGATGGTCAATAGCTGCATGATAATGGAGGCCGTGATATACGGCATGATGCCTAGCGCGAAGATGGCGAAATTCGATAGGGCGCCGCCCGCGAATAAATCCAAGAACCCGAGGAGAGGCGTCTGCGCAAAAAGGTCCTTCAGTGCGCCCACATCGACACCGGGAACCGGAATGTGCGCGCCGAAACGATAGACGGCCATCATCGCCAGAGTAAAATAGATGCGTCTTTTTAAATCCGGTACTTTAAAAGCGTTTGCTACGGCTTCTATCATTTGAGACTCTCTGCCTTTCCGCCGGCTCTTTCAATTTTGGTAATCGCTGTGCCGCTAAATTGATTGGCTTTGACTGTCAGCGCTTTTGTGATCTCCCCGCGCCCCAGTACCTTGACCGGCATATCCGCCTTTTTGACTAATCCCGCCTGCTGCATACTCGCCGCATCGACGATTGCGCCGCTTTCGAATATATTCAATTGTTCGATATTGACGAGTGAATATACCTTCTTAAAACGGTTCTTAAATCCGGGTAATTTCGGTAATCGTCTATATATCGGTGTTTGACCACCTTCAAAGGCTGCGCCTTTGCCGCCGCCGGAACGGGACTTCTGTCCTTTTGTTCCGCGAGTAGCGGTCTTGCCGTGCCCGGAACCCGGACCCCGTCCAACCCTTTTTTTCTTCTTCACAGCACCCGGAGCGGGTGACAGCTCGTGTAACCGCATCGCTGTAATCCTCCTAAAAATTTGACACAAAACTTAACTCGGCACGCTACGGCCGGGTTTTATGCTAACCACCATTACGTAATTATAATTGCACTAAAACTCTATTACCAGGCCTAATTGTCGTTTTTGAAGCTCCTTCAAAAACCATGCCGTCAACCGGTCGCAGCGTAACCTAATTCTCGCGCAGGGCTATTAGCCGACCTCTTCTACTTCCAAGAGATGCCTGACTTTGTTGATCATGCCCCTGATTTCCGGCCTGTCCTCGTGCTCAACGGTGTGCCTGAGCCTCTTTAGGCCCAATGCGCGAATCGTCTTTTTTTGCATAACGTTACGGCCAATCGCGCTTCTGACCTGAGTTACCTTTAGTTTAGCCAACGTACTTCCTCCCAATCGGCCTCGTGTCGCCAATTACTTCCGTTATTTTCCGAGTATTTCATCGAGAGTTTTTCCACGCAATGCGGCGACCTCTTTCGGGGTCTTCAGAGACTTCAAGCCCGTTACCGTGGCGCGCAACATGTTAATCGGGTTTTGCGTACCCAATGATTTGGTCAAGATGTCGTCTATGCCCGCTAGTTCGAGAACGGCTCTTACCGGGCCGCCCGCGATAACACCGGTACCCTCGGAAGCCGGTTTGAGAAGGACTCGCCCGGCCCCAAAGACACCGACAACCTCATGCGGTATTGTCGAGCCGTGCAACGGGACGCGAAAGAGGTTCTTTTTGGCATCCTGGACGCCTTTAGTGATTGCGACCGGCACTTCGCGGCCTTTGCCGAAACCTATGCCGACATGGCCGTTGCGGTCGCCTACGACTACGAGCGCGCTCAGACTAAACCTGCGACCGCCCTTGACGACCTTCGAGACCCTGTTGATATTTACTACCTTTTCCTCGAGTTCAAGCTCTTCCGGATTAATCTTCTTCTTCACGCATTTCCCCCTTACCTATCAGAAATCACACTATCGTCGCATTTGTAAATCGTTTACTGCTAGATAGCCCAACTAGTCCTCTTAAAATTTCAGGCCCGCTTCACGGGCGGCATCCGCCAACGCTTTGACGCGGCCGTGATAGAGAAACCCGCCCCTGTCGAAGACGACGGTCTCGATCTTCTTTTCGAGCGCCCTCTTGGCGATGAGTTCGCCGACCTTCTTCGCGGCCTCTATATTGCCGCCGGTCTTCAACGACTTCAACTCCTTATCGGCCGTTGACGCCGCGACCAACGTTACACCCTCCGTATCGTTGATAATCTGGGTGTATATATGGTTGGTGCTGCGGAAAACCGCCAAACGAGGCCTGTCTTCCATGCCGAATACGTTCTTGCGCACCCTTTGGTGTCTTCTCAACCTCGCAATTAGCTTTTCTGCTGTCTTGCCCATTATCTGCCTCCACGAATTTTTATCTTACAGTGCCGCCGCCTTTTCCGCGAACCCGGCGCGCAAAGGGCCGGGCGTTTTATGCGGCCGGCGGCCGACACATCGCTACCTACTTAGCGGTCTTACCGACTTTTCTCCTGATATACTCGCCTTCGTATTTGATTCCTTTGCCTTTATATGGCTCCGGTTTACGGACGCTTCGAATATTGGCCGCAATCTCGCCCACGACCTGCTTGTTTGGGCCCTTCACGATAATCCTGGTCGGAACCGGCACTTCGAATTCGATTCCATCGACGGCTTTGATCAAGACCGGGTGCGAATATCCAATGGCAAGCTCTACATCATCGTCTTTTTTTGTGGCCCGATATCCGACACCGACTATCTCAAGCGTCTTGGAGAAGCCCTCGCTTACCCCGACGACCATATTCGAGACGAGAGTCCTGGTCAATCCGTGAAGCGCCCGGTGCAGCTTGCTATCGGACAGCCTTGTAACAGTTATCACGCCATCTTCCAAACCGACCTTGATACCGGGAGCGATCTTCTCTGACAACTCGCCCTTTGGCCCTTTGGCCTTGACCTCTGTCGGCTCTATCTTTACCTCGACCCCAGCCGGCACGGCTATCGGCATTTTACCAATCCTTGACACTTTTAACCTCCAACAAAATAGTCCCATGTCGCTAGTCGCAAGTCCCCAGTCCCTCAAGGACTATGTTTTTTACCCACGCCTCGACCGGCGACGTGGGACGCGGGACAGTAGCACAACCACCGCTATTACCAGACGTAGCAGATGACTTCTCCGCCCAGGCCCGCTTTTTTCGCCTCGCGCCCGGTCATAATCCCTCTCGATGTCGAAATAATCGCGATTCCCAGACCGCCCAACACCCTCGGAACTTCTTCTTTTTTAGAGTAAACCCTGAGACCCGGCTTACTAATGCGCTTAATGCCTGTTATTACGCGCTCACGTTCCGGCCCATAGCTCATCTTAACTTTGATGAAATCGAAACCGTCGTTCTTAACAACTTCATAATCTTTTACATAGCCCTCATCTTTGAGAATTCGGGCTATCTCTTTCTTCATCTTAGAAGCTGGAATCTCAACGGCTTCATGATAGGCCCTGTTTGCGTTTCGTACGCGTGTCAGCATATCAGCAATAGGGTCCGTCATTGTCATATTGCTTCCTCCTTATCCAACCGGCAGCTACCTATCGGGTTACTGTTGCCTTGTAGCTTTCGCCGACTGCAACCTTTCAACCATACTCTCTACCGACCACTGTGGTCGGTTATCCTACCAACTTGCTTTTGTCACGCCTGGAATCTCACCCTGATGGGCCAATTCTCTCAGACAAATACGGCAGAGCCCGAACTTGCGGAAATATCCGCGCGGTCTACCACATCTCGAACAGCGATGGTACTCACGTACTTTGTATTTCTGCCTCCGCTGCTGTTTCGCTATCATCGATTTCTTAGCCAATGAAAGACCTCCGTCCTTACGTTTCTCTATTTCTCTCGGAACGGGAATCCGAAACGCTTCAAGAGCGCTCGTCCCTCCGCATCCGTTGTCGCCGTAGTCACAATCGTGATATCCATACCACGAATTTTATCTATCTGGTCGTAATCTATCTCCGCAAATATGAGCTGCTCGGTTACGCCGAACGAGTAGTTCCCCCTGCCGTCGAACGACTTTGGCGAAAGACCGCGGAAATCCCTTATCCTCGGCAGCGCTGTCGAAAGCAGCCTATCGAACATCTCGTACATGCGGTCGCCTCTGAGTGTTACCTTTACGCCGACCGGCATGTTCTCGCGGAGCTTAAACCCGGCAATCGATTTCTTAGCCTTCCTGATTATGGGCTTTTGCCCGCCGATAATCGTTAGGTCCGCAATCGCGCCGTCCATCGCTTTCGCGTTTTGCGTAGCCTCGCCGACACCCATATTGATAACGATCTTCTCCAGTTTCGGAACCTCCATCGGGTTCTTAAGGCCCAACTCTTCCTGAAGGCCGGCGAGTATCTCGTTCTTATAGAATGTTTTCATCCGCGGGATAGGCTTCGGGCCCGCCGCTACCTCGGAGCCGGCTTTCGCCTTCGCCGCTTTCGGTTTTTCTTCCTTTGTCTTTTCTTCTTTTGTCTTCTTGCTTTTTGGCTCTGCCATCTATACCTCTCCTCTAGTCACTGGTTCCTGGTTCCTAGCCTGTTGTCTCGTACGGTTCAAGCCGATTCCGACCGGCCCTAACCAGGCACGAGAAACTAGTCGCCAATCACTAGTTATGCCTTATCTATGTCCCCTTCGCACTTCCGGCAGGTTCTCACCTTTTTACCGGAATCCGCGACTCTCACCCCAGCCCTGGTCGCTTGAGCGCAACTCGGGCAAATAATCTGCACGTTCGATACGTGAATAGGCGCTTCTCTCTCTTGTATCCCGCCTTGCGGCACCTTTTGCGTCGGCCGCGTGTGGCGTTTTATCATCGCGATGCCCTCGACAACGAGCCTGTTTTCGTCGGGCAAAGCGAAGAGAACTTTGCCTTTTTTGCCCTTGTCTTTGCCGGTTATAACTTGAACTTTATCGCCTTTTCTTATAGGCAGCTTAGGCATTTCTTCCTCTCCTTTTACAATACTTCCGGCGCCAATGAGACGATCTTCATAAAATTGCTGTCCCTTAGCTCCCTTGCAACCGGTCCGAATATTCGGGTTCCTTTGGGATTTCCCGTTTCGTTTATGATGACCGCGGCGTTATCGTCGAATCTGACATAACTGCCGTCTTTGCGGCCTATCGGCTTCTTTGTCCGTACGACGACCGCCCTGATTACTTCACCCTTCTTGACCGTACCGCCGGGGATAGCAACCTTTACCGCGCCGATGATGATGTCGCCGACCGACGCATAGCGACGCCGTGATCCACCTAGAACCCTGATGCAGAGGATTTCCCTCGCTCCGGTGTTGTCGGCAACTTTTAATCTCGACTCCTGTTGGATCATCTTTGGATTTCCTTCCTTCCAAATCGCCGCCCACCTTTATCTCCGCAGTATCTGCGTCCGGGTCAAGGGCTGCGGCTCAAGTTTACAACTACTTCGCTCGCTCTAAAATATTGACTACCCGCCATCTCTTGGTCTTGCTCAACGGCCGCGTCTCCATTATCTCAACCGTATCGCCGACTTTTGCTTCATTCGCTTCGTCGTGCGCTTTAAACTTGGTCGTTTGTTTAATAGTCTTTTTGTACAGCGGATGCCTCACCGTCGCCTCGACCGCTACCGTCGCGGTCTTGTCCATAGAATCGCTCACGACCTTGCCGATTCTAACCTTCCGCCTTCCTCTTTCCTCCATCAAAACCTCCATATAAGACATCTGTCTTTATCTACCGGACTTTCAGCCTGCGGCCGCCAGGCAACTCTTCCTTTGTCGTTCGACCGTATCGCCGGTCCAATGTGCCCGCAAGCCGACCGCTCAAAGCCGACAGCTACGGCTTAACTCGCCGCTATCTTAGCCTCTATCTCGCGCTCCATACGGACTGTTTGGATACGCGCGATGTCTCTCTTGGCATCTTTGATTTTCATCGGATTATCTAGCTGCCCGGTGGCCAACTGGAAGCGCAGGTTGAAAAGCTCCTCCTTCGCGTCTTTCAGCTTTTGAACCAACTCGTCATCGGTCAAATCTCTGTACTTCTCAGCCTTCACTCTATTCACCACCTAACTCTTCTCTTACGATAAACTTGCATTTGATCGGCAATTTGTGAATCGCCAGCCTGATTGCCTCTTTCGCGACCGGCTCGGCGACACCCGCCAGCTCGAACATTACCCGGCCCGGTTTGATAACCGCGACCCAGTGCTCGGGCGAGCCCTTACCGCTACCCATGCGGGTCTCGGCCGGCTTCTCCGTCACGGGCTTGTCCGGAAAGATATTGATCCAGACCTTACCGCCCCTCTTGATATAGCGGGTCATAGCGATACGAGCCGCCTCTATCTGGCGATTTGTGACCCAGCCCGGCTCGAGTGCCTGTAATCCGAAATCGCCGAAATTTATCTTGTCGCCGCCTTTGGCGCGACCTTTCATCCTACCCCTGTGAACTTTCCTATGTTTAACCCTCTTTGGTAACAGCATAATACTATCCCTCTTTAACAGATTACCTAGCTGGACTTTGCTTTCTCGGTCTGCGCGGCCTTTCCTGCCTCGGAGAGACCGGCGCTTCCTTCTCCGCCTGTGAAGCGTACTGTCCCGGCAAAAGATCGCCCTTGTATACCCACACCTTGATGCCTATGCGACCGAATGTCGTCTTGGCTTCGGAAACTCCGTAATCTATGTTCGCGCGCAGTGTGTGCAGCGGCACCCGGCCTTCGCGGTACCACTCGGTACGGGCCATCTCGGAACCGCCTAGCCGCCCGGCGCACTGGATTTTAACGCCCTGGGCGCCACTCTTCATCGCCTGGGTGACCGCCTTTTTCATGGCGCGCCTGAAACCTACACGGGCTTGGAGCTGCTCGGCCACGCTCTGGCTGATAAGTATCGCGTCCAGCTCCGGCCTTCTTACCTCTTCGATGTTGATTTGGATCTGCTTGCCGGTCAACTTCTCGAGGTCGGCCCTGAGGACATCGACTTCCGCGCCGCGCTTGCCGATGACAATACCCGGCCTGGCCGTATGGATGTCGACCTTTACGCGGTCTCCGGCGCGCTCTATCTCAATCTTTGAAAGCGCCGCGCGTGCCAGCTTTTTGTCCAACATCTTTCTAATATTCAAGTCCTCGCTGAGGTACTTGTTGAAATCCTTCGTTGCGAACCAGCGTGAGCGCCAATTCTCCGTGATGCCTATTCTGAGCCCGCGAGGATGGACTTTTTGCCCCATTTAACCCTCCTTTTCCGTCACGACTACCGTGATGTGACTGCTTCTTTTCCTGACCCTAAATGCCCGGCCCATCGCTCTGGGCCTGATTCTCTTTAGGGTGGGACCCTGATTTGCATATGCTTCCGAGACATATAGCCTCGTCCGGCTTATGCGCAAATTTTTCTCCGCGTTCGCCACAGCCGAATCCAAAACCTTGTTTATCAGACGTGCCGCACCCTTCGGCGAGAACCTCAACATCGCGGATGCTTGCTCCACATCTTTGCCCCTGATAAGGCTGATTACCTGCTGCGCCTTTAGGGGTGAGACCCTCACGAATTTAGCGACGGCTCTCGTTGAATTACCCTGGTTTTCTGCCGCTTTCGCCATTATTACCTCCACACAAGTTCATAGCTCATAGTTCTCGATTCATAGCTCCTCATCCTTAGCTCATTAGCCCCGGATTGCGGAGTATGAACTGTAAACTATGAACTATGAACAAACGTCTCTTACCTACCTTAACCTCGTCGACCTCTCCTGGCCGGCATGGCCTCTAAAAGTCCTCGTCGGCGCAAACTCTCCAAGCTTATGGCCGACCATGCTCTCCGTTACATAGACAGGCACGTGACGACGCCCGTCATGAACCGCTATGGTGTGGCCGACCATTTCAGGAAAGATGGTCGAAGCGCGCGACCAGGTCTTTACGACCCGCTTCTCGTTCCTCTTGTTCATCTCCTGAATCCTGCCGAAGAGCCTTGCCTCGACATATGGTCCCTTCTTAAGTGACCTTCCCACTGTTCAGCCTCCAATCATACAACCATAATTAGCTACCGGCACCCGGCTATCCGCCGAATCACCGGAGTTAGCGATCTATCTCTTGCGGCCCTTGATGATATACTTGTCGGACTGAGTATTCCTTCTCGTCCGATATCCCAGCGTAGGCTTACCCCACGGAGTTACGGGATGGCGACCCGAGGTCGCCTTACCCTCGCCGCCGCCATGCGGGTGATCGACCGGGTTCATCGCTGTCCCTCGAACTGTCGGGCGCTTTCCGAGCCAGCGATTACGGCCGGCCTTTCCTATGCTAATAAGTTCGTGCTCGGCATTGCCTACCTGGCCGATAGATGCATAGCAGTCGAGGTGGACCATCCTTACCTCACTCGACGGCAGTCTCAAGTGGGCATAGTCGCCTTCCTTCGCCATCAGCTGGGCCGATGAGCCCGCCGAACGCGCGAGTTGGCCGCCCTTGCCCGCTTTGAGTTCGATATTATGGACGATGGTGCCGAGCGGTATCTTCCGCAGCGGCAAGGCATTCCCTATTTTGATATCCGCGTCAGGACCCGCCATTATCGCGTCGCCGACCTTTATCTTGAGCGGGGCGAGGATATAGCGCTTCTCGCCGTCGGCGTAGAATAGCAAGGCTATCCGGGCCGAGCGGTTCGGGTCGTACTCGATTGCGGCGACTTTGGCCGGTATGCCGAACTTGTTGCGCTTAAAGTCGATAATCCGATAACGCCTCTTATGGCCGCCGCCTTTGTGGCGCGTCGTTATGCGACCGTTGTTATTCCGACCGGAACTCTTCGTGTTCTTTACCACTAAGCTCTTTTCCGGCTTACTCTTAGTTATCTCCTCGAAATCGGAGACCGTCTGAAACCGTCTCCCCGCCGAGGTAGGCTTATATTTCTTGATTCCCATCGCTTTTTTCTCCTCATTTCTCACCGGCACTTATCGCTTGCCGATAGCATATTTCTTAGAAGTTTGAAGCTAACGTGCTTCGAAAATCTCGATGCCGTCACCCTCGCGCAGGGTGACTACCGCTTTCTTCCACGCGCGCGTCATGCCGAATGTCCTGCCTTGGCGCCGTACGCGACCCCGCACCGTTACGGTGTTGACCGCGGTCACATGGACCTTGAATATCTCTTCCATCGCCTGCCTGATCTCCTCTTTACACGCCGTCTTCGCTACTTCGAACGTGTACTTGTTCTTCTCGATTTGAGCGTAGCTCTTCTCGGAGACTACCGGGCGAATTATTACATCTCGTGGATCTTTCATCTAGCCAGACCCTCCTCTACCGCGTTGAATGCGACCCTCGTCATCACGATAAACTCGTTGTCGAGAAGGTCGTAGGCGTTAATCTCCGAACTGTAGATGACACGCATGCCCTCGATGTTGCGGATTGACATGACTTCGTTATCCTGGTCAAGCCCGACCACGACCGTCGTCTTCGCATTAATCTCAAGGTTCTTTAAAATCTCGATCGCGTCCTTGGTCTTCGGTCCGGTCAAGCCAAAATCATCGACGATGACGAGCTTGCCGTCCCGGGCCTTCATCGAGAGAATCGATTTCAGAGCCAGGCGGCGCATCTTCTTCGGAACATTAAACGAATAGTCGCGGGGCTTTGGCCCGAAGACCGTTCCGCCGCCTACCCAATGAGGCGCCCGTATGCTTCCGATACGCGCCCTGCCGGTTCCTTTCTGTCGCCATGGTTTGCGGCCGCCGCCGCGAACCTCAGCCCTCGTCTTAGTGTTAGCGGTTCCACTACGAGCCCCCGCCAACTGTCCTCTGATGACCTGGTGGACAACAGCCTCGTTGAGCTTTACCTCAAAGACCTCGGGACTAGCATCGAGTTCCTCTATCGTTTTACCTTCTTTATCACGGACTGGTATCTTCACCGTTACTCCTTTTTCGACTTCCCGGATTCCTTCAGCATGACCAGGCTGCCTTTCGCGCCCGGAATGGCTCCCTTGAGCAGGACTATGTTCTGCTCCGGGTCGACCCTGACAATCTCCAGGTTCATGCTGGTAATCCTCTTGTTTCCCATCTGCCCCGCCATCTTCGTTCCCTTTGTGACACGCGAAGGTGTGGCGGCGGCGCCTATGGAGCCCCCAGACCTATGGAAGTGCGAACCGTGGCTTGCGGGCCCTCCGCTAAACCCGTGTCGCTTGATGACGCCTTGAAACCCTTTACCTTTGGAGACCCCGACGACATCGGCGCGCTCGCCGGCCTCGAATATCTCCGCTGTCAACATCGCGCCGGGCTTGTATCCTGTCGAGTCGTCGACCCTGACCTCCGCCAGGTAGCGCTTTAGAGACAATTTGTGCTTGGCAAAGTGCCCTTTTTGCGGCTTGTTAGCCTTGCGTTCCGGAATATCCTCAAATCCTATCTGAATCGCGGAATATCCATCGCTTTGTTCTGTCTTAACCTGAGTGACAACGCACGGGCCCAATTCTACTACCGTCACCGGAACCAACCGGTCACCTTCGATAAACACCTGCGTCATCCCCAGTTTTTTTCCAAGTAATGCCTTCATCTTCTACCTCGCACCAATATTTATCCGCTCATACAACATCCATTACTCACGGCTTTTAGTATCTTAGTGGTTAACATAAGCCTTCGCTATCGATAACAACTAACTACTAACCGCTCTAGAGCTTAATCTCGATATCGACACCGGCCGGAAGATCCAGCCTCATCAACGAATCCACGGTCTTGGGTGTCGGGTCGAGAATGTCAATCAACCTCTTGTGAGTCTTCATCTGAAAATGCTCACGCGAGTCCTTGTTGACATGCGGCGACCTGATCACCGTGTACAAGCTTCTTTCAGTCGGCAGAGGAATCGGGCCCGCTACTCTAGCGCCGGTCCTCTGAGCCGTGTCGACGATTTTTTTCGCCGACTGATCGACAACCTCGTGATCATAAGCTTTCAGCCTGATACGAATTTTCTGTGTTGCCATACTTCCTCCATATTTACCGATCCCGGGACCCAGAGCCGGATTGGGAGCCGGGGCCTTCCCGGTGCTCCGTCTCCGACCTTTTAAATCTTTCAATACCGCCGCGCAAACAAATCCGTCTGGGCCGCGGGTACCTGCTCATTCACAGATATCGACTTGTGAAAGTTCCGCGCGGCGGCGTACATGCTCAACCTACTTCGTAATAGCGGTTATCTTGCCGGCGCCGACGGTGCGGCCGCCCTCGCGAATGGCGAAGCGCAAGCCGTCTTCCATGGCGATGGGGGTGATAAGCTCTATCGAGAGTTCGACGTTGTCTCCGGGCATTACCATCTCGGTTCCTTCCGGCAGGGTCGCGACTCCGGTCACGTCGGTCGTGCGGAAGTAGAACTGCGGGCGGTATCCTTGGAAGAAGGGGGTGTGGCGTCCGCCCTCTTCTTTGGTTAGGATGTATACCTTGGCGGTAAAGACCGTGTGCGGGGTGATGGACTTAGGCTTCGCCAAGACCTGGCCGCGCTCGATGTCGTCGCGGGCCACCCCGCGAAGGAGGACGCCCACGTTGTC